>JAJXVI010000557.1 GCA_021782195.1 bacterium
CCTCGAGTTCGCCGAGAGCGTCCGCATGGCCCTGGTCACGATCTGGGCCAACAAGCTCCGCGCCGGGCTGACGACGATCGGCATCGTCATCGGCATCGTCTCGGTGACGGCGATGTTCACGACGATTTCGCTTTCGTGATGTCGACGAGTTCACTGACGTGAACGGTCTCCTGGGTTGCGATGTACTCGAGGATTCGACGAACCCCCTTGAATCGGTCACAAAGATACATGGTGATGGGGTGGATGATGAGGGTGGCGACGGCGCCGCGGGCCTGCTGTTCGCGAAGACCGTCGATCACGTGCGCGACCCACTCGTCGATGTAGTAGGACCGGGACCCGAAGTCGTCCGACCAGTTGTAGCGTTGTACCCAGGCCGCCACCCACTCGGGCGTTCGTTCTGCGTGGTAGAGATGCTCGTGATCGGGAATGACGTTGAGGGGAAGGTTCCACACACCGCTTTCGTGTCGCTCGGGTCCGCGACTGGCGCGCTTCACTCCGTCGCTACAGACCGTGATGCCGCAGCCGGCCAGCACGCGCTCGGTGTGGGGGCCGTGCATGTACATGTGGTTTCTCCACGCGCGGATGCGGTGCCCCGATTTCTTTTCGATGATGCGAATCGTGGAGACGGCGTCCATGCGCTGGGACCAGGCAGGGCCGTTGTAGCTGCCGAAAAGTTTCTTGCAGACCCGGTGGTAGAGCACGGGCGTGAGGCAGGAGTAGTTGTGTCCGCCGATCTCCACGAGCGGGTGGGCACAGATGGGTGCGAGGTCTGCCCACTCGTCCGCGAACGCCTGACCCGAGACAAAGAAGGTGACCTTCACCCCGGCTTGCTCACACAGTCGCAGGTAGCGCTGAGCGGTCTGAATCTCGGTGACGTCGCAGGCTTTCTGGTTGCCGGTCCCGAGTCTTGTGTGATGGAGGTCGCCGGTCAGGCAGATCACGGCACGTCACTTCGGTCGCCCGAGGGGGGCGCGACGCTGAGATTGAAGCGCCGGAGCACGGCGTCGAAATTGAGGTCACCGTGGCGCGCCCAGTACGCAAGGTACGCTCGTCGAAGACAGTCGGTCGTCTCGTCGGTCGCGTTCAACAGACCGCGCGCGATTCGGCGGTAGTTCGGGTCGTCGAGGTCGTAGGCGATGACCGGGAAGGCCAGTGACAGCGACTCACGCGTGCCCGCAACGGCCACCCCGAGCGCAGGCAACCAGCCTGCGGCGCACGCGCTGCTGTTTCCGTCGCGGACGGAGCGAAGGAGGTTGCGTGCCTTGCGCGCGATGGCGCGCAGTCCCGTTCCGCCGTCGAAGATCGCGTGGCGTCCGGCCAGGCCCGGATATTCATGCCAGTGGAGTTCCCCGCGTTGCAGGCGGCTTGCCTCGCACGCGAGATGGACTTCCTGGAGGGGGCGGCGAAGGCCGCGGAGCCACGCCGGGATGTCGCGTTCGAGCATCGCGGGGTAGTCGGGACGGAAGCGGAACGCCATCGCCGTATCGTACGCCTCGCGAAATTCGTCGGAAATCTCCGTCTGCATCCGCATGCGGTCTCGCTTTTCCTGGTAACTCCAGTGGTAGACCCCTTTGAAGAACAGGAATGCGTCTCCATATCCGATGATGGCCTTCATGGCGTGCCGAATCAGCACTTTGAGGTCATCAGGTGAAGGCACTCGCGAGGCCAGGAGATGGTCGTTGATCAGAAGCAGGGTGCCCCGATTGATCAGAAGGTTTCGGATGTCAGCCGGCCAGATGCGTTCGACGGAGAAGCGGTCGAGCGAGGCAATGAAGCTCGCGTCGCCGAGAATCACGCGGTGTCCGAACCGCAGGTCGTACCACATCACGAGCACCGGAGACCATCGCAGTTGCGACTCGGTGACGATACCGAGGTCAATCCCGATTTCGTGTCGTTCCACCAGGGGCGCCAGCTCGCGGTCGAGGGTCGACTTGATGGAGACGGCGTTGGTGCGTTCCGCGTCGACCACGACGAGAAGCAGGTCAAGGTTGTTGTGAGGCCTCTCCCGTCCGTTTCGAAGTTCGACGCCGCCCTCTCCTCGGCCATAGCCGCCCATGAGCGCAAGTACGCGGTAACGCGCAGGTTCGAGGGTGCGTTCGACGGCCTCTCTGGCTTCCCCGAGGACGGTTTCGATGAGCCGGTCGACTTCCTCGCTGCCGCACGCCGTGAACGAGCGGCCTGGCAGCTTTCGCTCCGGGGGGGCTTCGAGGCGGGCTTCATCCCCTGGAATGGCGCTCATTTCAACACCTCCTCGAACACCTTGCAGAGCGCGGACACGTGTGCCTCCGGGGTGAAGCGGGTGCGATGGGCCTCGAGGCCATTGCGTCCGAGTCGCTCGGCCAGACCGGGTTCCGCGAGGATGCGCGTGATGGCGGCGGCGAGCGCGCGCGGCTGGCAGGCCGGCACGGCAAGTCCGGTTTCCTCGTGCCGTAGCCACTCCGTGATGCCTCCGACGGCGTGGGCGACCACGGGAGCACCGTGGCTGTGAGCCTCGATGCCCACCAGTCCGAACGTCTCCGTCGAGCGACTGGGAATCACCACGCAGGCCGCGTCGCGGTAGACGGTGCCGAGTTCGGAGGGTGGCATCCAGCCGCGAAACTCCACGCGACCGTCGAGACCCAGGGCGTGGCACTGGGCGCGAAATTGCGGTTCCTGCGGGCCGGTGCCGATGACGGTCAGGGTTGCGGGGCGCCCCACAAACGGCAGGGCATTGAGCAGGACGTCAAGCCCTTTTCCTCGATCCAGGCGCCCGACGAACACGCAACGGTCTTTTGAGCGGGAAACGGGGTTGGAAATGGCTGCGGGGACGGGAGTGAACATCGGCACGACGTGGACGGCGCCAAAGCCGTGTGCCATGACGTGTTCGCGCATGTAGCGTGAACCCACCACGACGGCATCGAGGCGCATGTTGAGGCGGATGCGTGCCCGGGCGGTGTGGAGCGTGTTGACGACCGGACGCCCGTGTCTTCGACTGACAGCGCCGCACGCATAGCAGGCCAGGCCTATCACGCGGGTGCACGGTTGTCCGCTGAAGGCAAG
>JAJXVI010000558.1 GCA_021782195.1 bacterium
CTTCTCGCTGAACTCGACGACGAGTGGATGACCGGCAAGGTCTACCTCAACCTCAATCTGTGACCTCGAAGTCATGCCTGCCGCATAGGAAATTTACAGAAAAGGGGTTGCACAATCATCGGAAGTGGCAAATAGCTTTGGAGAAGAATATGAAATCTAGATGTGGCGGTACGGAGGTGGTGAGCCTGCAACCGGACGAGATTGCCGAGGGCGAGGGGGCTGTCTCGCAGGTTGAACGCCTCAATCCTCGCACGGTGGGTCGGCAGGAACTGGTGCAGACGGCTGCAGCCGAGTTCGTGCATCGTCACGAACGCCGACGCCGTCAGGCGCCTCGTGCCGTTCTCGTCGGGGTTGTCGCGGGTCTGGCCAGCGTGGCATTTCGCTTCGGAACCCAGGAGTGTGACGTGCTGCGCGTATGGGTTCTGCATCACTCGCGTGCCTTTGGGCTAGCCCCTCTGGTCCCGGTCGCGTGGTGCGCCATCGGGGCCACGGTCGCGGTGGCCCTGGTTCGCCGATACGCGCCGGAAACGGCCGGTAGCGGGATTCCTCACGTGGAGTCGGTGCTTTACGGGAAGAGACCGATGCTCTGGTTGCGCGTTCTGGCGACGAAGTTCATTGGTGGATTGTTCGCGCTTGGTGGTGGTCTTGCGCTCGGGCCCGAGGGGCCTGCAGTGCAGATCGGCGCCGCGGCAGGGCAGGCCGCCGGACTTGCGGTCGGGGCGACACCGCGCGAAAAGCAGGCGTTGATTGCCGCGGGGGCCGGGGCCGGACTGGCGGCGGCCTTCAATGCCCCGCTCGCCGGGATGATGTTCGTTCTTGAGGAACTTCAGCGTGACTTCGCACCGGGTATTTTTACACCCGCATTCCTGGCCGCCGTCACCGCTGACGTGGTTTCACGGGTGCTGATGGGGCAGGGCCCGGTCTTCGACGTGCACGTGAATGGATATCCGCCGCTGGACGCCCTGCCGGCCTACAGCATTCTGGGTGTTCTGGCCGGACTTCTCGGGGTGGTCTTCAATCGGACGCTTCTCGCGAGCCTGGGGTTCTTCAACCGACAGAAACGTGTGTCTCCCGTGCTGGCTGCGGGGGTGGTCGGTGCCGCGGTGGGGTTCGTGGGATGGTTCCGACCAGACTGTCTGGGTTCCGGAGAGGAACTTGTCTCAAGTACGCTGCGGGCCCACTCGGCAGTGTCGGTACTTCTGGCTTTGTTTATCCTGCGTTTCGTCATGACCACGGTCAGCGCCGGTTGCGGGGCGCCGGGTGGTCTCTTCGCCCCTCTACTGGTTCTGGGAGCCATTCTCGGGCGCGTGGTGGGACAGGTCTCGTCGTTCTGGGTCCCCGAGTGGGGTCACCATCTGCCGAGTTTTGCCGCGGTGGGAATGGCTGCCTTTCTTACTGCGATTGTGCGTGCACCGGTCACCGGCGTGGTGTTGATTTTTGAGATGACCGGTCACTACGATCTGATGCTTCCGTTGCTTGCCGCGTCTGCGCTCGCCTACATCGTTGCGGAGCTGCTCAAGGACAAGCCGCTCTATGAGGCGCTGCTGCACTTCGACCTGGCACGCGGCAGCCAGGTGCAGGCGGGTGAGGGGCCACAGCCGGTTTCGGAAGCACTGCTCGTTGACGTGAGGCTTCATCGTGGCGCTCCCTTCGAGGGACGCCGCGTGCGTGATCTCGGACTTCCGCACGGATGCCTGCTGGTCACCGTGCGGCGCGGGGTACAGGAGCTGGTTCCCGACGCAGATCTGGTCTTGCGTGCGGGCGATCAGATCACTGCGGTCATCGACGCGTCCGCGAACGACGGTGTGGCTTCCCTGCGTCACGGGACGCAGCGTCACGGACCGCTGGGAGGTTGATGCCGGGGGGATGCCCTACTGGGTACCGCCGCCGTGAATGAGCGAGATTTCGTCCACGAGCATCCGCGGCGGCTGGCCAACCACGTAGCTGACTGCGCGCGCCACGTCGTCAGGGCTGAGCATCGCTTCTCGGTTGAACGTATTCGGAAACTTTTCCCAGAGTGGCGTGTTCACGCTGCCAGGAAAGATCAGGGAGACGTGGATTCCCACGCTGCGTACTTCTTCCGCGAGCGCGCGTGAAAACCCGACCAGTCCGAAGCGCGTTGCGCAGTAGGCCGACCACTCCGGGAAGGCCTGACGAGATGCGACCGATGCCATGTTCACGATGAGCCCGCCTCCCAGGCTCTTCAACGTTGGAATCACGGCCTGGCAGCAGAGAAATACGGACGTCAGGTTGGTGGACAGCATCGTATTCCAGGTGGCCGGGGGAAACGACTCGACCGGGCCCGTGGCGGCCATTCCCGCATTGTTGATCAGGACGTCGATCCGCCCGAACTGCGCGAGGGTCGTGTCTACCAGATGCT
Organism: bacterium; assembly: GCA_021782195.1. Classification (GTDB taxonomy): domain Bacteria; phylum Vulcanimicrobiota; class Xenobia; order RGZZ01; family RGZZ01; genus JAJXVI01. The sequence continues at coordinate 2,381 of JAJXVI010000558.1, forward strand.
GTATCTGGGACGCCTCAGTGACGTCGGTCGGTACGCACAGGACGCGTGCGGCGGGAAGGGAGTCTGCCACTGCATGTAGTCGCGACGCGCTCCGTCCGACCAGGACGACGTGATGATCGGGCGAGGCCTCGATGAGGGTGCGTGCACAGGCACTGCCGATGCCCCCTGAAGCGCCCGTGATGATGATGACCTTGTGGCTCATGAGGAAGCTCCTCGGTGGGGGTAGATATCGTTTCCGGGTCAGACGAGGCGGTCTGAGCCGTCAGGAGACGGGTTGACCGCGCGAGGTGTCGCCACCGAAGTATTCAAAGGAATTCTTTTCGGTCTCCTGGAGCAACAGGCCCACGAGCGGCGTGGCAGGAGGAAAATGTGGGGCCAGGCGCTGCCAGAACACGCGCACGAGGTTCTCTCCCGAGGAGATGACGTCGGCATACTCTTCAAAATCCCGGTCGAAATTGCGATGGTCGAACGGCTCGATGATGGCCTGATGGAGGATACGGTCAAGCTGGGTGAGGTCGAAGACGAACCCTGTCTGTGGATCGACCTCCCCACCCACCGTGACCTGGAGTGTATATCTGTGGCCGTGCCCGTTCGGGTTGTTGCACCGACCATACAGAAGTCGGTTCTGTTCATCGGAAAGCGCCGAATT
>JAJXVI010000559.1 GCA_021782195.1 bacterium
ATCCTGACGTTTGTGCCGGTCGAATCTAACTTGTATGATTCGACCGGCACAAACACTGAGGCCCCATCACGCTTTCCGCCCATCTGTTTTGTCCTCTCCGACAAAACTTCATCGATTGACGCCCCAGAAACTGTTGCCTATCCAATCTTCAAACTGACTGAGCCGGACCGGGTCGACACGATTGTAGCGACAATCAGTGTAGGCCTCCAGGAAGTATGACACGCGAATCTTCCCGCCATCACCACACGGGCGTTCAACGATCTCGTGAAACCCAATGCTCTCCAAGATGGCTGACACGATGAAACTGCACTGGATGCGAAGGGGGAACGTATCAACGATCCCGCGTCCAAAGGGCGAAGAGAGGAACCTGGCGCCAAGAGATGAACTGCGCATGCATCCACTACGCGTGCATCCACTGCGCGTGCATCCACTGCGCGTGCATCCACTGCGCGTGCATCAATTTGCCGGATAGGCTCAAGTCTTTCCTGCTGACCCGAGAAGTTTCTCTTCACGCAACTGACAGGAACCATGAGTCCGAACGAGAACGACGGCATCAACAACCACACGGAGTGGGGAAAGCGCACCTTTGCCAGGACGACCTGGCATCTCGCTACAAGCCGACCGACAACAGAAGATGCGCAAGAAAAAATGAGACGCGGGCCAACTGCCGAAAACAGGCTGAGGAAAGAGCACCTGATAAATGAAGTACCTCGTCACCGGGGCAACCGGATTCATTGGAACACGCGTCACCCGTCAGCTTCTGGCAGAGGGGCACGAAGTTCGTGCGCTCGTTCGAACGCCAGCACGAGCGCACGAACTGCAGGCTGCCGGCGCACAACTCGCGGAGGGTGACGTGACCGACCTCCCCAGCGTACGCAACGCAATGGGTGGATGCGACGGTGTGTTCCATCTCGCGGGGTGGTACCGTCTGGGTGTCCGCGACGCATCGCCTGCCGAGAAAATCAACGTTGACGGGACGCGGAACGTGCTGCAGGCGATGAAAGAAGCCTCTGTTCCACGGGGAGTATACACAAGCACCGTGGCGATATATTCCGATACCCGTGGGCAGATGGTAGATGAGACCCACCGCATGGAAGACCGATACCTGAGCGTGTATGAAGCGACGAAAGCTCGGGCGCACCAGGTCGCACTCGACTACATCAAAGACGGGCTTCCCCTGGTCGTCGTACTCCCCGGCGCGGTCTACGGCCCTGGAGACGAGAGCCCGGTCGGAGCCTCGTTGCGCAAGTACCTGCAACGCCGACTGCCGCTCCTTCCTCGCGACTCTGAAATGTGCTGGGCACACGTGGATGACACCGCACACGCGCACCTTCTGGCGATGCAGAAAGGCCGCGCGGGAGAAGCGTACATTATTGCGGGGCCGCGGCACACCGTCACGGAAGTGATGAACACGGCCGTTCGCCTGACCCGGATCCCTCCGCCACGCATCCAGGTCTCCGCACGGGTCATACGCGCCCTGGCCCAGATCATGGCGATGCTTGAACGCGTCGCACCGATACCAGCCGACTACACCAGTGAGTACCTGCGAGCAACCGGCGCAGCGACCTATCTCGGGGACAACACAAAGGCCAGAAAGGAACTCGGCTACGTCCCGCGCGACATCGACAGCGGTCTGGTCGATACGCTCAGAGCGGACATGAAGCGCCTCAATCTTCCCCTGCCCCCACAACTGGCGCCAGGTCCCTGACGGCGCGGACGGGTGCGTCCCTGACGGCGCGGACGGGTGCGTCCCTGACGGCGCGGACGGGAGCGTCCCCGACGGCGCGGACGGGAGCGTCCCCGACGGAGCGGACGGGTGCGTCCCTGACGGCGCGGACGGGTGCGTCCCTGACGGCGCGGACGGGAGCGTCCCTGACGGCGCGGACGGGTGCGTCCCCGACGGGCGGCCAGTCAGCCTTTACGGCCTACTGCCACACCCGCACGCTCCCGTCGCCCGTCCCCCCGACCAGCATGCGGCCGTCGGATGACCACGCGAGCGAGTACACACTGCCTCCCCATCCGCTGAGGGTCTGCAGAGGAGGGCCGCCCTTTACCCACCAGATGCGCACCGTATCGTCTGCTCCTCCGGAGGCCAGGCGATTTCCGTCGGGAGTGAATGCCAGTGACCAGACCCGGTCGGTGTGGCCGGACAATACCTGCATGCATTTCCCGGTAAATCCGCTGTAGAGTCGAACGTCATTATCATTGCCGCCAACCGCAATCCATCTGCCGTCATCCGAGCAGGAAACTGCCCCGATGTGGGCGGGGAACGACAACGTCAACTGGCGGGCACCGCTTGTAAGCGGCGATTTCACAACCGTTCGGTCATCGGCGCCACTGAAAAGAGAATGGTCGTGAGGGCCCCATACCAACACCCGCACAGCGTGGGAATGGCAGTTCAAGGTACGCTCAACCCGGCCGGTCGTGGCGTCAAGAATCTTGATGACCCGGCCCGTCGCCACGGCAAGCGACGCTCCGTCGTGCGAAACTGCCATCACGGACACGTTCCCACCGACGTCGTCGCAACGCATGATGCGACGCCCCGTGGCCACCACGCGACCCGTCACCCCTCGGTTGATGTACACTCCATACATGGTCTGACCGTCCGGTGAGACCACCGTGTCCGTACAGTCAAGCTGTTCGAAGGCGTGAACACGCCGCCATCCTTGCGTGGCCCACTCGCAAACACGGCCCGCGCTCGTGCTTGCCGCCAGCGCGGAATTGTCCGCAAAAAACTGCAACGACTCCACACGATGATTAAGAAACAGGGATTTCTGCAAAACCATCGTCGACGTAGGACGGACACCACGGGCAGAACCTGACACATCGGAAGACGCCGCATTGACGCCAGCCGAAAAATTGGCCGCTCTCGGAGGTCGCTGGGTACATCCTGAGAAGGCCAGACAGACAAGCATCAGTAGCAAAACGACTGAATCCCGCAACTTTTTACGCCGCTTTCGGGAACTAAGGGCAGCATTCGAGTGCTTCGCAGACTGCTCCTGCCCGCCCGATCGCGAAACAAAGGGG
>JAJXVI010000560.1 GCA_021782195.1 bacterium
GATGTCTCGCCCGGTCATGACCACGCCACCCTCGAGACCGATCCGTCGTTGTTCAGCGGCCATCACAAGGCGAACGCCAGGAATCCGTGCGATGCGCGGCACGAGCCTGCTCACTGCCTCAGAGTGCAGGAGGTCGGTCGCGTCACGCTCGCCGATGAACATGCGATATCCTGGATCGCATCCAGGGTCGGGAAGGAAACGGTACCGTGGCGCTTCCACGGTTGCAAGGTGCGTCATTTCCTCCTCGCTATCGGGAGACAGGTTGCTTTCCATGGCCGCCAGGGCAACCGCGCGATACATGGCTCCGGTGTCTATCAGCGCGAATCCGAGTCGCGCACCGACGCGTTTCGCTACGGTAGTCTTGCCACTGGCGGCCGGACCGTCGATCGCGATGCTTGAGGGACATTCAATGAGCGCGTGGTTTGCATGAGGCGTGTCTTGCATGATGTTTCCTACTGGAAGAAAGGGTAGCTTCCCGGGGGGCGAGCGGTGATGAGGGTGGAGTTGTTCAAATAGGTGCGCGCGACGCGCAGGATGTCTTCCGGTGTGACCCGTTCCAGGCGCTTGATGTACAACAGGTCGGCCTGATAGCCGTTCCCGAGCAGTTCCTGCAGAGCGAGATGGAAGGCACGACCGTGGCAGGTCTCGCGTTCGAGGAGATAGGAACCGATGAGCTTGCGCTTTGCGTCCTCGAGTTCGTGGTGACTGACCGGGGTCGTCTTGAGGAGCTCAACCTGATGCAGGATGATGTGCTCGCTCTCACTCAGATGCTGGGGGGTCGTGACCGTGTAGTCAATGATATGAGCGGGGCCAGCCAGGTCTGGATAGAGTGTGCCGAGGTTGTACGCCAGACCGCGTTTTTCGCGCAATGCCATCCAGAGTCGTGAACTCAGCCCGCCGCCCAGAATTGTCGCGAGGACGCGCATCGGCATGTAGTCAGGGGACGTCATGCTTGGAGCCGGATAGCCGAGGAACACCCAGGCGAGGTTGGAGGCCGAGGTCAGCGGAATGTCGCGTTCCTGGTGGCGAGGCTCCCAGGAGACCTGAAGGTCCTCCTCGTCGTGTCGAGGGAGCGAGCCCATGGTCTGGCGCAGTTGATCGATGACCCTGTCCTGCTCGACGTCGCCGACCACGGCAATGACCGTTTTGTTGGGGGCCCAGAAGCGCTTGTAATAGGCTTCCACCTTCTGGCGCGTGAGATGTCGGACCGAGGCGGCGTAGCCGTCCTGGGGCTGTCGATAGGGGTTCTTGCGGTAGAAGACCTCAAGAAAAATGTTGTAGATGGACTGGAATACGCGGTTGTCATTGTCCAGGAACTTGACGAGCCTGTCGCGTTGTTTCGTGACTTCGGCGTCCGTGAAGTGCTGATCCGCAACGACTTCTGCAATTCGTTCCATCAGAGATGAATAGGTGTCCGAGGTGCATTCCATGGAAATTTCAGCGTAATCCGGGGTGGCATTTGCGCTGACTTGAGCCCCTCGGTTCTCGAAGTAGTCGGTCTTTTTGCCCGGAACCCGGGTCATGCGATGAACCAGAATCTGCTGGATGAGGTTGGTGATGCCTGTATTCGACGAATCCTCATCGATCTGGCCGACTCGGAAGAGCATTTCCATGTTCACGATGTCGGTGGCGTGCTCTTCGACGACCAGGATGGTGAGGCCGTTGTTGAGCACCACCCGTGTGACGTTGTCGCGAACGGGGATGTGCGGCAATCCTACGACGGCCGGGGCATCTGCCATGGCCGGGCCAACGAGTGAGAGTGCGGTCAGGCACAGGGTGGCAAGCAACCAACGGTAATGCGTTTTCACTGGCCGCTGTCCTCCGTATCTGGTCGCGGGGTCTGCTTCTGGGGGAGAATCACCAGCAGGCAATAGTGGTTGAGATCGAGGTACTTCCGAGCATTTATCACCACGTCGGCCGGGGTGACCTGCGCGACGTGCCTGAGGTAGGTCAGATCAAACTGTGGGGTCGCAATCGCTGCGTACAGGGCAAGACCATCGGCCATTCCATTGTTGGTCTCTTCCCCGTAGATCGTACCGTCGGTCAGCATCAGACGCGCGCGATCAAACTCCGACTGCGTAAACTGTCCGTTTCGGACCTGGCGGATCACGGCAAGCATTGCGGCCTTCACCTTCTCGACGTGAGAAGGCTTGCAGACCGCCACCAGTTCGATGAGTCCCGGGTCGCGCTGAGTCTGGAACATGCAGGAAGCCTGGGACGCCAGTTTCTGTTTCTTGACGAGTTCCTGGTTGAGAATTGAACCGTCACCCTGACCAACCATGAACGACATCACATCAGTCCTGTAGATGTCGGGTTGCTGTTGCACCGATGGTGATCGGAATGCCATACAGACGAATGCACTGGATACGTCCCGGTGGATGACCTTTTCTCGAATGCCTTCCAGTTGAGGGGGCTCTTGCGGGATCTTCGGGACCGGGTGGGTGCTTTTTGCTGTGAATGGATCGAAATACTCGTGGATCCACGGCATGACTTCACGTGGCGTCACGTCACCGACAATGACAACCGTCGTTCGAGCTGGCGTGTAATAACGGCGACGATACGCGTGCAGTTCCGGAAGCGTGATGCCTCTGATTGATTTCTCGGTTCCGATGACAGACATTCCGTAGGGATGGCGCCGGAAGGCGAGCTTGAAGATCTCCGTGTCGAGCATGTGCCCCGGGCTGTTCAGGTCGATTCGATATTCATCGAGTACGACTTTACGCTCCTCGGCCACGTCCGAGGGGGCCAGTTTTGCGTCAATCAGGGCGTCAGCGAGGATGTCGAGACCTTGCTGGGCATAACAACTGGGGAGGTTGATGTAGAACCAGGTACGGTCTTTCTCGGTCTGGGCATTGGTCTGCCCGCCAATTCCCTCGATGTCCTTTTTGAACTGTTCGTTGGTTCGTTTTTTTGTTCCGCGAAAATAAAGATGCTCAAAGAAGTGTGAGATGCCGTTGATTTCGGGCGTCTCGTATCGGCTACCGGCCTTCACCACGATGCTCAGCGTCACCAGGGGATTTCGGT
>JAJXVI010000561.1 GCA_021782195.1 bacterium
GCCGGCACGAGGGTGCGCGCCCAACCGTTGGGGAGCACGGCGGCCACGGCAAACACGGGGTACTTCTCTTTTCCCCCCGTGCGCACGAGGTCGGCACGCCCATTACGGCGGTTGCGCCCCCAGGGATGACGTCCGGGCAGGAGTTCCAACCCGAGGCCTGGAGGAAGCGGAGACCATTCGTCCGGACGCGGTTCGCGAATCCTGTGACCGCTACGCCCCAGAGCGACACTCGCTCGGTCCTCGGATATCCTTCCGCGCTTCGTCGCGGTCAACAGGCAAGGCGGTGCACCCATCGTTCTGACTTCCCTCCGGTTCCTGGGAGCCATCCTCCCACGAAAGCTCGTGGTGCACCCACGTTCTTGGAGCGGACCATTCGGGCGCGATAAAACGGTGCACACCTGGCCCGGCGATGCAGAGGGCAGACTCGTCGGCATTGCTTCTTTGCCCTTCCCTGACGTCCCTTCCGGTCAAGGGCGGTCAGATGCTGCCCACCCGCACGCCGGCCTGCTTCAGCAACGTCGCGAACGAGGAACTCGGTCACGTTTCGACGCCCTGAGATCAGGGCCTCATCTGCTGTCCCGTGCCTTTCAGGAGGGGCTGCGCGCGGGGGCCAATGTGCGCGTAAGGGAACAAGAGCGGCGCAGACGCGTCCCAGATGAAGTGCGAGATTTCCCGGTCGTACGTGCAGATACGGTGATCGCCCGGACCGTGATCCAGCATACGATTGAGTGAAACGTCGATGGCTGATATAATACTCTAGAGTGTAGTCAACAGGGTGATGTCAAGATTCGAGCAGAAACCGCAGGTTGTTTCCAGGCGGTTTTTGCAGAGGGTTCAGGGTGGAGGTTCGGGCACCGTGGCAAGCCTGATTCGTACACTGAGCCGAAGTCTCTGTGTGATTCTCCTGGTCGTGATGATTCCTCTGCCGGCGGTTGGAGCATGCAGTCTCCCACCGTGCAATGCTTTTGTACCTGTCGACGGAACGTTCCGTGCCGCAGCATCGATCTCACGCTTCGAACGTGCGGCAATGCTCGTCCATCGATTGCCTTCCCTTCAGGGCGCTCCCATGTTCGTGCGTCGCGAAGCGGCCGATCTGGCAGTTGAACTTCGAGACTACGGGATCAATCCCGTACAGGTAGCCCGCGCCGGACACGACGGCCCATTGCCGGTGCTCGACACGGCGTGGCAGATGCTGCCCTGGCGTCATCACCCGTCCGGGTCATGGCTCGAGAAACGGTTCGCACTCGCAACAGCTTTCTGGACCAGCCTCTCGTCACCGATCCTGCGCACTGAAAGCAGTCCGACCGACCAGCCCCTGGTCCTGCGCCCACTGGCATCCCCGGTCAACCTCATGGCCCCCTGGACTCCACCCACGCCCGGTAACGACTTCACGCTGTCTTCATTCGACAGTGTGGTACCACACCATCTCGAAATCGATCCGTCGTTCCACCTTCGGTTTGCGTTCGTTCCCCACGCGGCAGTCGCCGCGGCGCAGCCGCTCCCACCACTCCCCCCCCCGGTCCTCTCACTCACGTCGCCGCCCAATCTCAAGCGACTGGCGCACGCCCTTCCCCCCGCGGTGCTCCCGCTCCGCGCCAGACCGGACAGTGTCCTCGATTCCGTCCCGCTCCCCTCCCTGCAACCGTTGCGATCAAGCATTTTCGAAGTGCCAGCGACTGCTCTGGCCAACGCCCCGCACTGGCGCGTACAACTGGGCTACACGCACTCCGTGGTCTCTGGAACCGACGCGGATTCGCTGGCCGGGCCTCTCCCGCAACCCGTGATGTCGCTCCTGCGGCCAGGTCTCGTCCTGTTCCACCAGGGTGCTTCTGCAACGTGGTCGTCACCGACGCGAAAGCTCATGCTCGGCATCCAGTATGATGAATGGGCCCCGCAGGACGATTCGGAACTTCCGGCTACACTGACGCAAAACAGTGCATTTGCTACCGCCCAGCGGTTCCGCCTGCAGAACGCCGACCTTCATTTCAGCTATACCCTCGACCCTCGCCTGCAGGTGCGCGGCGGATACCTCTACTCGCGGGCCAGCGAGACGTCAACGCTCAATCCGAATCCCGAAGCCTGGAGCGGCACGTATGAACGGGGAAATCCATACCTGGGTCTCGACTACCAGGTCGCCAGGAATGCCCGCCTGAACATCAATTTTCGTTTCTACAACACACCACTTGACATTGCACCCTCTCCGTCCTTCCACACCGCTCCACTCAACCTGACCGACCCGCAGCTCAGCACCGAATTCAAGGTGCGCTTTTAAGCGGTGCAAAGCGGCACGTCGCGTACAGTGTACGAGGGCGGGTTACAATGTGCCTCAAGAGACATGAACTTTCCCGCACTCTGAGGGGTTGGGCTGGCATCCTGATATTGAATAATTGTCAAACTCAGGAGCTCCCATGCCAACGTTGGGAGAGCGTGAACTGGTGTGTGCTGAGGTCCTGTTCGAGAAGGGCGTGAGCCAGCGAAAGATAGCGGAGCAGTTGCGCGTTGACGAGAGCACGGACCCTGCTTCTCGCCAGACATTCTTGCGAAGAAGCAACCGGCACTGTATACTCGATTGAGATATGTCGACCGCAAAGACCGTTGAAATCGTTGTGGTGAAGCTCCGAAACGACGGGACTGCCGATCGTCCTAGAATATCCTCGGAGCGCCGAGGGCTCATCCGTGTAAGTGATGGTGCAGTTACGTTCGAGACGGATGACGACCACCTGCGGCAACATCTTCAATTTCTGTTTCGCGATGGGCCCGTAGTGGATTCCCGCCACGGCGGATGTGACGACGGCCTCTGCTACGAGTACGATGTGCCCGTGGGCCCCGCGGACCATGGCTATGCCAATGCAGTTGGCGCCAATCTTCCTTTTGGCTACGACATCCTTGACTGAGCTTTAGACGCCGATTGCGGCGGCGCACACACAGCGCAGCACAGAGCCCCGTGTAACAGCGGGGCTCTTCAATTTCTCCGCGAGGAGGAACGAATGCAAGATACTCCTCGTGTGGCTCACCGGGT
>JAJXVI010000562.1 GCA_021782195.1 bacterium
ACAAGACGCGAAAGCGTCTGGCTCAATCGCTCGCGGTCCGGGGCGTCGAAACCGTGCCAGGTGCGACAGACCAGACGGGCTTCTCCCTCGACCGGCAGGAGCAGCGTCGCGCGGTCGAACCCCATTTCCCGAACAAGCGCGGTGCTTACAACCCGCAGGATCTGCTCGAGGTTGAAGGTGGAACTGATGAGGTTGCCGATTCGCTGCAGGACCAGAAGCCGCTCGAGATCGGCGTTCAACTCTTCTTCGGTTCGCCGGGCCGCAACGTCCATGGACACGACGCGGCGCGTCAGGGCGTCGGTCTCGCGAGCCAGGGCGTCAACGACCGCGGTATGGTGATTCGCTCGATCGTCACGCGTCGCATCGACGTCATCCCTCTCCACATTCAACGTCTCACTCCTCCCCGATGGCCAGAACCGCGATCGCGTTGGTGCGATAACGCGCACGCCCACCCGCCGACAACGACGGAGCGATCACCCCGGCGCCATACAGGCCTGCGACGGGCACGTCGTGGCCAAGCACCTCACGGATTGCCGCCACCTCGCGCCGGGCCTCGCGTCCCATCACCCGTTCGCGCGCAAAGCTCGAGAACACGACCGCGGCCCGCACCGGGGTTGCTCCGAGACCGTCCCGCGCGAGTTCGGCCGCACGGCGAGCCGAACCGCACACCGAATCGCGGGTCGCCATCACGAGCCGGAGGGTCGCATCGACCGGAACCTCCCCGCTCAGCACAAGCGTCCCGTCCGGTTCCACGAAACGGGGAAATCGAAGCAACGGTTCCTCCTCGCCCTCGACATCGAAGCCGAGCGGGTAGAGACTTCCAACGCGCGAGAGGTCGGCAGGGTCGAACGCCTCCCCGAGATAGTCACGATAACAGTCGAGGGCCGCACGACCGTCAATCGCACGCAGGCGCGTTCCGTCACGATCCGTCACAAAACGAGCGCGACTGATGGGCTCCCAGCCGTGGCGACAACCCACGCCAAAGCGGAGCGTCCCTCCGAGCAGGAATCCGGCGCAACTGTCGGAGAGCAGATGGCCCATGCAGTACAGGCCACTTCCTGCTGACGTTCCCTCGCCGGCGGCCACTGCCGCCAACACGGGGAAATCGCTTCCCAGGACCGCTCCCACACCGGACGGCACGCCCGCCGGGTCTGCGCTGGAACCGTCGCAAAAGGCGAGCATCAGGTTTCCGGGGCCATCGCCCTGTCCGAGTCGCCCTTCCCGAGCCTGCGTCGCCATTTCGCGCCCGGCAGCCACCGAGTCCAGCGAGATTCCCTCCCCGGCGCCGGCGCGGATGGTGAGACCCGGCGCCGACAGCAGCATCACAACCACCGAGTCGTGGGTCACACCGTCGCACGTCAGGTTGCCGGCGTCAGTACACCCCAGAATCGGGGCATGGCCGACTGCGACGCGAACCCCTTCAAGCAGGTCGGCACTTGAAAAGGCCGGGCTTGAAAACACCAGCGCGAAATCGGCGGAGTCCTCACCGATCTCGCGAACAGCGCGTGCCGCCGCCTCCTGGCCGGCTTCAAAGGCGAGCCCCCCTTCCGCAGTACCGATCCCGACTTTCACGCCTGTTCGGTCCGCACCGAATCCACGGCCTCGACAAGCGCGGAAACCGTGAGCGATGGCGCACTGTTGACCGCGTTGCGTCCCTGCTCCTTCGATACGTAGAGCATCTCGTCCGCCAGCTCGAGCATTCGCTCGACCATCCTGCCAAGGCCACCCCGTCGCAGCACGGGCTTCGGGGGGCTGTAGTCCTGGAGGGCAACCACCCCGCACGACAACGTCACGCGCACGTCAGCACCGCCGATTTTCAGTTCTTCGACCCGATGACGAAGACGCTCGATCACGTCGACAGCGGTCCGTCGATCGGTGTGCGGCAGCGCAATGACAAACTCGTCCCCTCCGAAACGTCCGACAAAGTCGTGCCCGCGCAGGCCGTTTCGGAGGATGCGGCTGACCTCGCGCAGCACCTGGTCGCCCAGCACGTGGCCGTGCACGTCGTTGACGGTCTTGAATTCATCGAGGTCGACGATACACAGGGCGATGGGATACTCATAGCGGCACGCCTCGTGTACCTCTTCCTCCATGCGACGGAAGAAGAAGCGTTTGATCAGGGTGCGCGTAAGATCGTCCTGGGTGGCCATGCCGAACAGTCTCCTGTTCTCCAGGGCCTGCGAAGCCTGCATCGCAAAGATGCGCAGGAGTTCGACGTCGTGACCGCCACCGGTCTTTCCGTCAAAGTAGATGGTGCCCAGCGCCTGCGAACCGACCCGCAGTGGAACGAACACACGCGGGCCGTCTTCGATGATTTCCGACTGGTTCATGAAGTCGTGCAGGCGCGTCACAAGCTCGGGTTCCACTTCGGCGAGGGTCTTGAGTCCGGCGAAGCGACCCGTTCCTGCAACGATCTCGAGGCCGTCCTCGCGGTTCACGGTGATCGCAAGCAGGTCGGCCCCGGCGTCGGAGTCATCGGGCCGCGTGAGCCGATCGTGATACGCTGCGACCAGAGAATCATGGCCTCCAAGCAACCCCTCGGTCTGCTCAAGCACCCCTGCCAGCAGATCTTCCAGGGTCTGGAGATTGTACATTTCGGGAATGGCGTCGAGAATGTGGCGCAAGCCCCGGCGGCTCTTGTTGATCGTGGCGATCTGCCGATAGGCCTTGAGCGCAGCGTCGACCCAGATCAGCAGTTTCTCCGGGCCTTCACTCTTGTCGTGATAGCCCTGGATATCAAGCTGCTTGAGCATGACACGGGGAGGTTTCTCCGAGGCATATCCCGTCTGCAGAAGGATCTGCACTTCCGTGTCGGACGGACGGATGCGCTTGACGACCTCCTCGCCGGTCATCCCGGGCATGAAGTAGTCGAGGATGAGAAGGTGTGGAGCCCACGACTCGACGAGGGCAATCCCCTCGCTTCCGGTAGACGCGACCACAACTTCGTGTCCTTCGCGTTCGAGCAGGAGACGGGTGGACTCGAGTACCTCCTCCGTGTCG
>JAJXVI010000563.1 GCA_021782195.1 bacterium
GATGGTGAGGAGAACTCGCTCGCGCCCACCGGCGGCCCGACGCCCGACGTCCACGTCGTCCGCAAGGGCGACACGCTCTGGGACATCTGCGATCACTACTTCCGCAACCCCTACCAGTGGCCGCGGATCTGGTCGTACAACCCGCAGCACTGGTTCGAAGCATAGCGAGAAATCGCGGACGTGTCGCGCGTGAACACGCGACCCAGGTTCTCCTGAAAACCGTGCTGGTTGAGAATGGCGTGCGCCGAGGCCTTCATCGCAATCACCTCGCGAGGGTCGGGCAGGCGGCGATTCAAGCCCCGGAAACCGCCGGTCAGCGGCGCCGTGCGGTCCCCATAAGGAATCATCTTCAGGCGATACAGCTGAATCTCCTCAACCTGCAACGTCACCGCCTGCTCGATGACCGCCCGCCAGTCGTCGAGCGTATCACCCGGATACCCGTAGATGAACTCGATATTCAGGGTAAAACCCGCGTCTCGAGAAGCTTGCAGGCATTGCAAAGCCGTGGAGGCATCGTGATGGCGGTTCATGCGGCGCAGGGTGTCGTCGTTCAAAGACTGGATCCCGACCGTGAGACGTTCGATGCCATACGCTCTCATGATGCGCAACCGCTCGCCACCGGGGTCTCCAAGAAGTGTCACGGGATCGACGTCCACCGTGAACTGCGTGTTGCGCGTCAGGTCGAGACGCGAGACGAAGCCGTCCAGAAAACGCTCCAGGAGACCAGGACTCAGGTAGGTCGGCGTCCCTCCGCCAAGCAGAATGGAGCGGGCTGGTATCCGGTCGACACCCAGTCGCTCCCGCCACAGGTCCATCTCACGAAAAACGGTATCGACATAGCGTTCCATCTCCGCGTCCGGTGCCAGGAACTTGACGGGATAGTGACAGAACGCGCACGCCTTCAGACAGAATGGGATGTGCACGTAGATCGAAAAACGATTGTCGGGAGGTGGCACATACGACCCCAGAAGCGCTCGTTCGGAGGCAAACGGGTACATGGTAATCGGTGGATAGTGCACCGAAGGGTAGAATTCTCCGTCACGGCAAATCAGGCCGAGGCGACGATACTCGTCAAACCACCAGACCATCTGGGCTACTGCGTCGGTCGCGGGCACCATCAACGCGTCCCCTGCCCGATCTGGGGCGCAGGGAGGATCCCCCCTCGGACAAAATCCAGTCCGGCAGCCTCCAGCGTGCGCCCGACGTGACCCAGCGTCACCACGAAACGCTCACGAGAGTAGATGCGATACTGATCCCGACGACGCGACGGCGTACAGTTCACCGTCATCACGTTGGCGCCGGCAAGAAGTCCGCGCAACTGCCCGCCGGGACGTACCTTCTCCAGGGCACTTACGCTGGGAATCAGGGCCCGTTCAAGCAGGATGCGGCTTGCGGCCAGAAAGTTCAGCGTCGTATCGAGGTCGCCGACGGGTTCACGCTCCCACGGCGTGCCTTCGTTTGGGATGAACGGGGAACTGCTCAAGTAATCAGGCCCGAGTTCACAGGCCAGGAGCAGGTCGTCGGCCAGGTGCTCAAGGGTCTGCCCGGGAAGCCCGACGATGTTGCCCGTTCCCACCACGAAACCGACGTCACGCAACCGACGGAGATTCTCGAGTCGATCCATCAGCGATCCGTGAGTAGCCTGCGCGTACAACGCGGGATTGGACGCCTCGAACTTCATGATGAACGCGTCCGCACCGAGACGGCGAAACTGCTCGAAACGCGAACGCGTCCGCTCCCCGACGTTGAGGATGACGTACAGCTTAAGCTCGCGCTTGATGCGCGGCAACACCTCGTCAAGAAGGCGATCCGACCCGACATCCTCTCCCCCCTGCAGGAGGATGGTCGCGATGCCGCATGCCTGCGCGCACGCCGCCGCTTCGAGCACCTCGTCCGCGGACAGGCGGAAACGGTCGGGAATCCGGTTGGAGCGACGCATCGCGCAATAGGAGCAATCCTTGCGACAGAAGCTCGTAAACTCAATGACCCCTCGCACCCCCACCGCACGACCGTGTCGAGCGTTCCGCACCTCGCACGCCCTCGAAAAAAGCGCCTCCTGAGCAGGACCGCGCGCCTGCAGAAGCTCAAGAATCTCCGAGCGACTGAAAATCTGAGAGGTCACGAGAGCACACGTCCAACCGTCAGCATACGGTGAATAGCGTAGCACAATGATGATTGCAGCGACAAGTGCAGCCTCGGGTGCGGGACGGTTCTCGCAGGCCGGCTCACGGGGAAGGCGCCAGCGAGGAGTCGGGGACGTGATGCGAAGCAATCACCTCCAGCGACCAGCGCTGCAGCATCTGCCACAGGCGGCGCGGCTGCTCCCCGGTAAGAGGCGCGTCCTGTTCCTTGCCATGCTTTACCACAAAATAGCGGTAGAAGGCAGGGCCGAGCGGGGGAATCGCGTTGGAAGGGCGAGCCAGACAGAGCAGTCGCGCGCCGGCGGTGCGCACCGACATCATGGCCCGAACCCCCTCGGAAAAGGCGGCCGCGTCGGGGTTCTGCGGAACCCGTCCTTCGATGAGGGGACGAAGGCTCTGACCATCGACGGGCGGGCAGAGGTCCCCCGCTTGCCCGCCACCGGCGGGCGCGTCCCCTGAAGCGCCGCCGCCAGGCCGTCCACCCGCCGGAGACGACCCGGCCGTAAAGCGCGACCCAAGCGCGTACGACCAGATGGTTGGCGCCAGATCCACGAGCTGGGTCACCTGAGCAATCCGCTGACCCGCGGGAACTCCACCCGGCCCCCAGACGATAAAAGGAACGTGCACCTGATCGTCCCGCAGATACGACTGGTGACCGAAAAATCCATCGTCTCCCATGCACTCCCCGTGGTCTCCGATAATGACCAGAAGCGTTCGGCGGTCGAGGCCAAGTTTATGGAGTCGCGCAAGCAACAGTCCGACGTAGACGTCAGCATAGCGGATACAACCGTCGTAGAGCGCGGAAATGTGCCGAACGTCTGCGGGCGTAAGCGCAATGTGCGAGGAGTTGTCGCG
>JAJXVI010000564.1 GCA_021782195.1 bacterium
GAAGGCCGCCGCGATACAGAAGATCCTCGTCATACCGCTCGAAAAGCTTGTGCAGTACGTAGGTGGTAAAGTACGGGAGCTTCAGTATGCTGACCGTGCGTTTGACGGGAGCGACGTGCAGGGGAGGTCGAATGGCTGCCAGGGCCTGTTTTTGCGTGATGAAGCCAACATCGACCATGCGCTTGAGAACGAGAATCTGACGGATCTTGGCCAGGCGAAAGTTGTGTTGAGGCGAGTAGATTGATGGTGCAGGCGTGATACCGGCGATCATTGCTGATTCGGGAAGCGTCAACTGGCTGGCCTTCTTGTCGAAGTAGGTCTCGGCGGCAGCTTCCACGCCGTATGCACCCGATCCAAAGTAGACCTGGTTGACGTACATCTCGAGGATCGAGTCTTTGGTGAACTTCTTCTCGAGATTGATTGCGATGAGCATTTCCTGTATCTTGCGCTGAATGGTGGGGCGTGGATGCAGGAAAAGGTTGCGGGCGAGTTGCATCGTGATGGTGGAGGACCCCTGGCTCGCCCTGCCGCTGCGGTAGTCGGCGACGGCGGCGCGTGCGATGCCAATCAGGTCGAATCCACCGTGTTCGTAGAACCTTGCGTCCTCAGACGCTACGATGGCCTTTTTAAAATTCTCCGGAACCTTCTCAATGGGGATCCACGTACGGTTCTCCTTGAAAAGAGTCGCAATCAAGGAACCGTCGGCAGCATAGATGCGCGTTGTCTGGCTTGGTTGGTACGAACGCAGTTTTGTGACGTCGGGCAGGTCCCGTGAGTACCGGGTAATGAGCGCGGTGACAAATCCTCCGAGAGCGACCACGAAACAGAAGAACATGAGGAGCGTGGCCAGGATGGCCATGAGACATCCTCGCCCCTTCTTGCGTGTCGGTTTCTGGTCAGGCGTTTCGTCCCGATATGTCACCGCGTTTACCTCCACACGGCCTCAGTGTGTATCTTGCCAATTGCATTCACTCCGGTGTCGCAATCGGAAACTGAACGGTGGTGGGTCGAGGTCGCCCGTGCCGATACCGACGGGAATGTCGATGCCGTCACCGGCCTTCCTCTGTCAACGCCGGGCTTTCTTGAGCGGACGACCGGCGCACCACCGACTCGCCTGGTGGATCACCGAGGGCGCCGCCGTCGGGGGCGCGGACGGTCACCGGATCCGGATTCCTCTTCCGGGCGGTCGACCCTCTCAAAGCCACGGTCCTCACGCCGGTAGCCGCCGCCACGGGACTGGCTATCTCCAGCGTCGTGGGCCCCGCCTCGGCGATAGTCACCTCGGTCCCAGTTGCCCGGTTCCTGGCGATTGCTCCGAGGGGGATTGTGACGTCGTTGATTGCCTGCGCCGGGAAGTGCCCAGAGCGGGAGGATTTTTTCACGGTCTCCCCGTGCAACCTCTCCCGGTGAGTGGTAATTCGCCGTGCTTCCTCGGCCGTAGCGTCCCCGGCCTGCGTTGCCACCGGTCCATCGCTGACGTGGTTCGTGGCGTGGCGGGTATTCTTCGCGGTCCATGGGGGGCTCGTGATCGGAAGCGCGATCCCACCGCTCTCTACGAGGCGAACGTTCGTACCCGGCTTCGTCTCTACGATACCCGGTTCCGGGTTCTTGCTGTGACGGGCGGGAAGGTCGGTTGTTTGATTGCGGCGCACCGGCATTGCGCCCCTGATGGGCGCGGTTCTCGTAGTGGCGGGAACCTTCGCGTCCGCTTTCTGTTCGCCGCTGCGAACTGTACGAGGTGGCATCGTACTCTGCCTGTTGCGAGGAGCGGGGGGCGCGCGACGCGTCGGACTGGCGTGGGAACGGGTTGCCATGTCGACCATCACCGCTCCTCTGTCGATTTTCGCGGCGGTCGTCCGAGAAACGCCTGTCGTCCTGTCGTCGGCTTTGGTGGTCCCCGTCGCGGCGCGCCGGTCGAGTCGACCGAAAGTCGTCACTACGGACGTCCTGCCGGTGATCGTCAACTGTGCCACTTTCGCTGCGGCCGCTGTCACCGCGTCGCTCGTCGTCACGGTGCACCTCGCGGTCCCCGTCGCGGCGTTGACTGCGAGGTCGATGACGGAATTCGTGGCGTTCACTCTGATGCGCGGTGTCGGAGCGTGGCTCGTCGTCGCGCAGCGATTCGCGTTCTTCATCCTGGCTTTCGTTGCGCGGCCACGATCGATCGGTGTAGCGGTCGGCGCGGACCTTCTCGCTGCCGTCCCAGTCCGCGCTCTCTCGGACGCGATGTTCCGACTCGCGTCGGGTACCTTGTGACCACTCGCGGTCGTCGCCTCGCGCCCCGGCTCGTTCGTCGCGGCGGTCGTCGCCTCGCGCCCCGGCTCGTTCGTCGCGGCGGTCGTCGCCTCGCGCCCCGGCTCGTTCGTCGCGGCGGTCGTCGCCTCGCGCTCCGGCTCGTTCGTCGCGGCGGTCCGCGCCTCGGGCTCCGGCTCGTTCGTCGCGGCGGTCCGCGCCTCGCGCCCCGGCTCGTTCGTCGCGGCGGTCGTCGCCTCGCGCTCCGGCTCGTTCGTCGCGGCGGTCGTCGCCTCGCGCCCCGGCTCGTTCGTCGCGGCGGTCGTCGCTTCGCGCCCCACCTTTGTCCTCGCGGCGGGTGGCGGTGTTTCGCCAGCCATCGTCGTGTGCGGACTGAAGATCACGCGAGCGATGCCCCTCCGCGATTACCTGGCGACTGTCTCGGCGCGCATCCTCGTTTTGCCAGTTCGCGTAACTGCGTGCTCGCCCGTTTTCCTCGAGGCTGTCCTGGCGCATTGCGTCGTTACCGCGCCCCACGGCACGTTCGTTCTCGCGACGCCCGCTTTGCGATCGCCGGCGATCCTCATCCCGGTTTTCGCGAAGGTCGTTCTGCTCACGCCATTCGTCGTTGCGGCGCGTCGCGGACCCGTCGTTCCGATACCCGTCGCGAGGCTGCTGTCGGTCGTCGTGGCGGGTATCGCGCGGCGAGTTCTGCTCTCGCCATCGGGACTCGCGGTACGCCGATGCTTGCGTCTCCCGCGGT
>JAJXVI010000565.1 GCA_021782195.1 bacterium
TCTCCGGACGACAAAATGCTGATCGCCTTGAATCGGGCTGCAGATACGCGGTCGCGCACGCTCGAGGTCCGGAAGTCGATGGGTATTTCCGACGGCACTGTGCTCGAAGACGTGCGATCGGGTGCACGATTCGTGGTGGCCAACGGCCACGTCCCCGTGGACATCGCGCCGTGCGACGCCGTGATGCTCCGCCAGCCTTCCTCACCGCTCCAGGCGCCTTCCACGCCGGGATAGCAGGGGTGGGTGCGGCGCTCAGATGCGAACCATGAAATTGAGCTCCGCCTGACAGTTGAGGTAGCACTGACGGCAGCGAAGCGTCTCCTGGCGCACGGCCCGGTATGCTTCGCTGTACCACAGTTGTGACAGGCTCGGGCCATCATGCTCCAGGCGGTGCACGGAACGTCCCATCATATAGTATCCCAGGCACGGGTATACCCGCCGGTTGGAGTCGACGAACAGCGATGTGAATCCGGCGTTGCAACGCCGCGGGAAGGGCGAACCCTTCCACGCATCCTCAAGCGAGGCTAGGTAGCTCGGCGAATTGTCGATTTCAATGCGCTTCTGTTGCGTGAGCCATTTCGACAGCCCCTGCATTCGTGGGGCCGGCAGAGGGGCGCACGCCGTGCCATCGCGGGTGTTGTGAAGCGGCATCACCCCCCAGCGGTGCGCGCCGCTGTCGGCGACGATGTCGACGAGACGGGGGAGTTCGTCGATGTTCTCCTCACTGAGCACGGTCACCACGGTGACCCGTGTCTGACTTCGGGCCTGGCGCGCGGCAGTTGAGAGTTGCTGGATGGCTTTTAGGGTACGGTCGAAGAACGGACCTCCGCGCAGTCGGTCGTGGGTGGCGGCGCTTCCCCCGTCAAGGGAGATGTTTACGTTTGTCGGTCCGGCCTGAAGCAGTTTCTCGATGCGCTCCTCGTCAAGAAGCAGGCCGTTGGTGTTGAGGGTCACGGGAATCGAGGCGCGGCGGGCATGCGAGATGAGCTCGAAGATGTCGCGGCGCAGGAGCGGTTCGCCTCCCGTGAACCCGAGGCCGCTGGTCTTGAGCGCGAGAAACTCGTCGATCAGGCTCTTCATCTCGGTCGTAGGCACGTCTTGTTCCTGGCGAGAAGGAATGTCGCACATGGGGCATCGTGAATTGCAACGGTTCACCACCACGATGACGCCCATGAGCGGCCCGACTGTTGTACCGCCTTTCAGGAATCGGCTGGCGTGCTGGATGGCGACGTACTTGCCCATCTGGCGTGAGAGCCATCGCAGGCGGCCATCGTGCAGGGCGCTCCAGAGCAGTTCGCGCGTGCCTTGCCGCAGCGTCAGCCGGCCCATGTGCCCGTTTCTTCGAACGGGAAATACGGACGTTCGCGCTGGAGAAGTCGCAGCGCGGCCGCAAGTACGGCGTGCACGGGAATGGCCTTCAGACAACGCTGGTCGTGCGGGCACGGAGGGCTTACGGAGTCTGGCGCGACGCACGGGCTGCACGGATACTGCTGGTAGAAGATCACGTGTTGGGGGCCTCGCGGGCCAAAGCGTTCCGGTGTTTCCGGACCGAAGAACGAGATGGTGGGGCGACCGATTGCAGCCGCCACGTGGAGTGGCCCGCTGTCGTTGGAGACGAACAGGTCGGCCCGTTCTGTAAGTGCCACCAGTTGCTCGATGGTGAGCCCTCCCGCCAGGTGGAAGGCGCGACGCCGCGTCGCCTCATCAAGCTGCTTCCATATTTCCGTGACATAGCCTTGCTCGTCGGAAGCGCCGACAAAGGCGATCGCGACGCCGTGGGAAGCAAGTCCGTCGGCAAGTTCCACAAATCGCTCGGGAGGCCAGCGACGCAGGAGCGATTTCTCTCCGGCGTTGACGTTCACGACAGTCAGGGGTCCCCCTTCAGGACAGCCCTCCAGAAGTTGCGTGACGTGTGCCCGGGCGGCAGGTCCGGGTTTCGGGGCAAGGAGCGTGCTGCGTCCTTTGATGGAAAGGGTATCGAGCATCTGCAGGTAGCTGTCGACGCAGTGTACGTCGAGGGGGAGGCGCGTGGTGTGGGTCAGCAGCGCCTGTCGCCAGGGTGCTTCCATGGTTCGGAGCAGTCCTCCGCGAAGCGACGCACCGGCATAGCCTACTCGCACCGGGGCCTTGCTCAGCCAGGCCAGCAGGGTGGAGTAGCGTGAGAAGAATTCGAGATCGAGGACCAGATCCGGGCGGTTGGCGTGCAGCCTCTTCACCACGGCAATCGTGTCGACGCCGAAATGAAAGAGATTGTCCGTGCGGACCGTCCATACGTCATCGACCGGGGTGAGCAGGCGTACCAGAGGCGCGTTCTGGGCGAACGTGAGGAATTGAATCGAGGCTGTCGGCCACTGTTCTCGCAGCGCCGCGAGGCATGGAGTCGACAACTGAATGGAGCCAAGCCCGAAGAACTTGATCACAAGAATGGAGCGGGGTCGGGCGTTCTGGTGTCCAGCGTGACCCCGCGTCTCAAAGGCATGGCCCTTCGGCCACTCCAGACGGTCAGAGACGTGCTGCCACAGCGAGGCAAGGAGCACCAGCACGCGTCCGAGGGTGCCGTCAATCCATTTCATGAGTCGGATCTGCACGGACCGCCTCCTGTTTCATCAAGGCCATTGCATGCGATTATAGCAGACGGTCTGGATCCGGGGAACCGCGTCGACGCTGTTTGCGCACCCTGGTTTGAGTGCTTTCCGTTCTGCGAGTGGGGAGTTTATGGTAGAATAGGGATATCTGCTCGCGCTGGAGGTGCTTGCCATGACTTTGATTGAGGCGACCTGTCAACCATCTGCCCGGGCTAACGACTCGGTGCTCGAACAGCGCTTCGAACTGACCTTGCTTCACGAGGGCGAAATGGGGGCCGTCTACCTGGGGCGCGACCGCGCTGGGGGTGCGGAAGTGGTCATCAAGGTAGCCCACACGGCAGATTTTCTGGCATCGTCCACCCTGGTGCGTGAACGAGAGACGTTGCTCAGACTCGATCACCCGGGTGTC
>JAJXVI010000566.1 GCA_021782195.1 bacterium
GTCGTGCTGGTAACCGCTGGCCTCGTGGCATGTCGTGGGCTTGCTGTTGTTTGTGGGTGTGGATATGTGGATATCTTCTGCTGCAGAAGATATCCACATATCCACAATGCCGTGCGCAGGCCGATATGCAACTGCATTCAGGTTCGCGGGGGGTCGCAGGTCATGGATCATAGAAGGTTGTAGTTATGGTCGGACACTCCCACGTGTGCGACCAGTGTGATGACGGTGGCATAGCTTAAGATCGTGCGAAAACTGTCTTGACAATGGGGTCCACCTTACCGAGTGCCTCGCTGCGTCCGGGTATGATGTTTTGTTTCAAAGGCAGGAAACAATGCGCCGAGACCCTGATTGCAGCACACCGTTTATGCCGGTGGGATCAAACAAGTATGATCCCACCGGCATAAACATCAGCCTGTGATGTGCCTCTGAGCCGATCTGTATTACGTTTCCCGCATAAAACACCGGTAAGCCTCGATTCACTGGGGCGTTTTGTTCGTGAGCGTGGGTTGTACGGTGCTCCCCGGGCACAACACGGGTGAGGCAGGGTGGGTCTTGGACACTGTGTCGGATACTCTGTTACGTCTCGGCGAACCTTGAATCCCTGGTGTCAACCCTTCCGAGGTGGGTCCGTATAAATTGTCCGAACCTCTGCGCACCGGAGCAATCAGGAACCTCTTCAAACTTCAAGCTGACGTGATTTCGATGCGCCGTTCGCAACTCGGCGTGCCTGCGACCATCGGGCTGCTCCCGAAACCCGAAGGTGGTCCCTGAGGCGCATACTGCATCACCACGGACGCTCGACACGACAAACCTCCTCGCCGTGTACATGAAGATAGACCTGATGCACACATTGCCAGGGCACTGCCTCGGTTCCAGAGCGTGACCCGATCGGCCGGCGTGAAGGTGGGTCTGATGAAGTGCATGTTGATTCTTGTGTGTTCGGAACACTGCGAAACACAAGTCGGTCGGCAGGGTCTCAATCAGGGACCCGCGCCGCGCTTCTCCTGGAGGTTCCCAGGGTGCGAAACACAAGTCGGCCGGCAGGGTCTCAATCAGGGTAAGGGTTGTCACTCTTTGTCCTCGAGGGGCTGTGGTCGATGACGTGGCCTGCGAGGAGACCTTTTCTGTTGCGATCGGAAGATGGATTGACGGGATCGCCGCAGATACATCGATGCATCTTATCTGAACGGGAATGCCGGTTCAGGAAACAATCCCATCCTGGAGGAAATCTCCGTGCCCACTTCGAGATCCCTGGTTGTCAGTCTTGTCGTGCTGGTGTGCATCTGGGCTGGCAGTCTGCCAGCCCGTGCGCAGTTGATCTCTGTCACGCGTGTGTATCGCGTGCGAGCTGTTGACGTCGACCATTCCCACTTGAAGGTGTCCAATCTCAAAGGTAAGCCTGCAGGCTACGTCATCATTGCGCCGGACACACACATCTACATCTTGAATCACGAGGTTCCAACATTCTCGTGGCATCTGTTTCAGCCGGGCATGAAGATAAGCGTCGAGGGCGGCATGACCTGGGATCTGCACGTAAAGGCCCACAAGATCTATATCCTGTGACTGCCGGGACTTCCGGCGCTCGCAACACAGGGGGAAGAGTCTCTTCTGTTCCTTTCGGTCCCGGTTCACCTTGTGACTCTGCGTGGGATGAGAGTGGCGGAACACGCTGTCGCCTTCGGTCAGTCGGGCGATGGCGCCGGGCGGGTGGTGCGTGGCCGTCCTCTGACGGGTCGCGGTCTGCGGGTCGCGTATCGGCGTGTGTGTCCGCCGGGCGGGTGGTGCGTCCGTCCTCTGACGGGTCGCGGTCTGCGGGTCGCGTATCGGCGTGTGTGTCCGCCGGGCGGGTGGTGCGTGGCCGTCCTCTGACGGGTTGGTCGGAAACTGACCGCACCTCGCGTTGGCGTGGCACGTTGGGGCTCAAGCTTTTTGCAGTTGCATGGTTGTCCGAGTGATGGAGGTCTTGATTTTGCTCGTCTGGTGGCGCTGCTCCTGGGGTTGAATCCTCGCAGGGGACGCAGTCGCGGCGGGCGAAGTGTACCTGCTACGTCTGCCGGGGTGTCCTCCGTGTGTCAGGCGTTCAACCAGAGGAGTGAGACGATGTGCGGCATTGCTGGATTCATCTATGATCGTCACGCGCAGGTGCACTGCGACCGTGCGAAATTTCGAGCCGCTGTCGGGGCACTGACCGAGGAACCTCTCCGCATCGCCGCGCACGCCAGATTTGACGAGATTCTGGCTGCCTTCGAGAACCTTTCACCGGATCTTCGCGAATACGGCACGTTCGAGGACCTGCACGCCGACGCCGGACTTCGCCGGGAACTCGAAGTTGCCGTATGCGCGCTTTCCGAATGGGAGTCGCGAGCCCAGACGACCGTACTTGAGACGAATCCGAGCAACGCCACGTTGGAGTGTTGGAACGCGCTGCGAGTGCGTGCGCGAGATCTGGCGTGGCTTGTGGAGCGTGACGTCCTCGCATCCTATGCGCAGGTGCAGGCACTTTTGCCTGACTCGGCGCAATCCGTGCCCAGGTGCCGCTTCGAGGCATGGAAACTGGCGGCGGTGCTGAAGAACATCGGTCGCCTGGAGGTGCGCGGGAGAGACTCGCTGGGTGTCTCAGTTCTGTGCACGTTCCCCTCGCAGGAAGCATTCATGACCTGGCGCGGCAACCTCGAGCAGAGCGGGCTCGTTCACACGTTCGACGCGCGTCGCGCGATTGCGGATCTGGTCGACTCGGCCATCGTTGTTGACGACGCTGCGGATCGGCCGAGTGTGGTCTTCACCTTCAAGGTTGCTCAGGAGGTCGGCGCACTGGGCGATAACGTTGCGCGAATCACCGAAACGGTGCGTGACGACCAGGTGTTCTGGTTTGCGGTGGGCGATGATGCCCGGCTGGCCGGTCTGATCCTGGCGGCGGCGCGCGATCCGAACACCTACGCACTTTTGTGCCAGCGCTGCGCCGAGCGGGTATCCTTGTTTTCCCCAGCACA
>JAJXVI010000567.1 GCA_021782195.1 bacterium
CGTTGACATCTCCTGTTCGCTCTGCGCCAGGAACCCGTTTTTTCCATGGGTCACGAGTTCAGGCATCGACCCTTTTGGGTAGGTGAGCACCGGTGTTCCAGTCGCGAGGGCTTCCGCCACCGCGAGATAGAACGGTTCCTTCTTGGCGAGTTGAAACAGAAAGCCTCGTGCCCTGGCCACCAGGCGCAGGGTTTCGTCATTCGGCAGTTCTTCATACCATCGCACGCGGTCGCCGTCGATGGAGGGAGCGACCTCCTTCTCAAAATACGTCCGGCTCCACGGGAGATACGGGGATACTGCTCCGACAATGACGAGGCGCACGGAAGCCGCCCTGGCGATGCGGATGGCTTCGGCAATTCCCTTGTTGGGCACGATGCGACCCACAATGATGAAATAGTCGTCGGGCCTGTCACAGAAAGGGATTCTGCTCGTGTCCAGCCCGTTCGGCACCACGGGCAGCGTGGGGTCGCCGAGCATGACTGCCTGGGCGTGACTCAGGCAGACCGCGTGCAGGTTGGGGAAGTTCTCGCGGTAGTATTCGTGCAGGTGACGCTCGATGTAATGGTATGTGATGACCGTCGGTCGGTCGGTGAACGTGGTGAAGTAGGGTGCCAGCGTGGGCCAGTGCGCGTGGATGAGATCGAACCGCGCGGCCTGTCGGTACAGCGATGCAGTATTGCGGGTCTCATACTCCTTGTCGAGATAGGTGGTCATGCCGTCTGTCGTCAGCGTGGCTTTCTCGACCACGGCATGCAGGGGAACGCGGACCTGTGAGTCGCCGCTTGCAAACAACTCAACGGAGTGACCTCGCTGCGCGAGCCTTTCCGTAAGATGGTAGACCATCCACTCCGTTCCCCCGTGCGAAGGAGGCGGGACCGGAATGTAGATGGACGTGATCTGGGCGATGTTCATGGGGCCTTGCATTTCTCGTCCCCCGCGCCGGACCCTCTCGCAGGAACGATCCCGCGATGCTGTCGGTCGGCCCCCTGCAGGTGTGATTTCACAATGGACCGCGTCACCTTTGCGGAGCTTCGTGGCGGGCCGGGCATTGACGGCGGAGCCAGTGAATTCGTATAATTCTCGAGTGCGCAGAGCGCGTGAAGTCACACGGGGAGGGAATTGTCGGTGCAGATTCTGGGAACGGCATTCGTGGAAGCAAGGCGACGACGGTGGCGTTTGCTCGTGGCCATCCTTCTGGCGTGTTGCTGTCTTTCAACTGGCACTGCGCGTGCGTTGACCGTGCTTGGGGGAAGCAGCCTGACCAGTCGAGGAAATGTTGACGGTGCGACGGGCATCCTCTTTTGCGACATTGTAAACACCGTCACGGCCTCCGGTCAGGCTGACGCGTGGTCTATCTATGCGGGGCAGGCGGGCGGAAGTCTGGAGATGGAAGTGTATCGTCCGACGGTGTCGACCTGGCAGTTTGTGGCCAGCAGCTCGATGGTCACGGTCCCGAGCGTCGGGGTCAACACCTTCAATCTGGCCATGCCAATCAGTGTGCAGGCCGGGGATGTCATCTGCTGGTATTATCCGGTGGGTACAGCACCTGCGATTTCCTTCGGATACGGGATATCGGGGCAGAACACGATCTGGAATCTGAACTATGCGACGAACCAGATTCCTACGAGCGGGTTGGGTGGAAATCAGCAGAACCTGGCCACGGGAGGCAGTTACATCTCGGGTGGCGTGAACTATGGTGCGTTTGGCGCGAATTCCTATGTGAATCGCCAGTATTCGATTCAACTCCTCGGAACGTTCACCCCATTGCCGGAGCCCGGCCTGGTTTCTCTTGGCTGCCTGCTCGCACTTTCGCTCTTGCGGCGTCGTCGAAGCGCCAGCGCGTCGATCATCTGACGGCAGGCGCCTCTGCGGGCTTCGGGGGTTCACTTCCATCCACCTGTCCGGGCAGGTTTTCCTGCGGACGCGCTCAACGCGCCGTGTGATAGCCCGCTCTGTTTGTTGGACGGATCTTCTACGGCTTGATGCGGGGAGCAAGCAGACGGCGAGGTTGCCGAATGCGCATCGTGATGCATCCGCCCTGATACGCCACGTCGGAAGTCATGTATCGATGAATGTTGGCCACCAGCCGCACGCCGAAGTCGGGGTCGAGTACGTCCTTGCTTCCAAATTTAAGCCGTGGGAGGCCCAGCATTGATGGGCAGTTTGCGTGGGGGCCGGGTGTTGAGGAGGGGTCCTCTATGGTGATGTCGACCCACTGACGGTGTCCGAATGAATCGACGTAGAGGCCAAGAAAGTCCATCGTGTAGACCTGAGGACATCCAGGAACGGTCACGGGCACCTGTGGAATCAGTGCGATGAGCCAGTCGTCGCCGGGCATGATGAGGGCAAATCTTTCTCGGTCGCCATCATATTCCTTGCGGCGATTCTTGCCTCGCTTTGTTTCGCGTACGACGAGCAGGTTGCATCCAATGTCGGCCAGCGTGATTTTGTGCAGGCCGCCACCCATCGCCAGAAAGTGCAGGAAGGCAAGAAGTTGTTCGACATTCCTGCGTGGCACGCGTGTCCTCATTGTCTTGAATGTCTCGGGTTCGATGCGCGCCTTGAGGTCTTTGAACAGGGGCATGACTTCCGGATAGGTGGACACGAGGTCGACCAGTGTGACCTTGACGGCGGCCCTGCTCATCCGGCGTCGTGCGGCGAGGCTTGTTGACTCGGAACGCACGGTGGCCTGTGCGTGCAGGGCGGCGAGATCTTCCATCGGTACGTGCAGGGCCTCAGCGAGGGCGCCAAGCACTTCAGCGGGTACTGACTCGGAATCGCTTTCCCACCGTTCCACCGTGGCCGGCGGTACGCCGATTCGGTCGGCGAGGGTACGCCTGCTGAGGCCGCAATCGACACGAAGCACCGCGATCCATCGTCCCAAGACCGTGTTTGTCATGTCTTCTGTGCATCCTCCTGGGCGTTCGTCGTTGCTTCGGTGGGCTCTTCTGCACCGAAGGTACCCATGTAAGCATCTGACTCCGAATTTG
>JAJXVI010000568.1 GCA_021782195.1 bacterium
GTCACGCACCCAGAGCTTGTCGAGCAGCCAGACCAGCATGCCTTCGCGAAATGCCCCGAGTGAACGGGGAAAGGTCTGAATCGCCGACATGAGAATACGGTCGAGCTTCCAGAAAGGTTTCTCGTAGAAGACGACCAGATCAAGCTCACCTGCGACGATGTCCGCCGTTTTCAGGCAAAACTCGATGGCGCGTCGCGGAAACTCGAAGTCGTGCTTCTTTCGCGAAAAGCGCTCCTCCTCGGCGGCTGCAATCAGCTTGCCATCCACGACCAGGGCCGCCGCCGCGTCGTGGTAGAAACAGGAGATACCAAGAACGTTCAAATCAGGACTGCTTCCAAGGGTCGATTGTCCGCACGGGCTTCCAGCGGCCTCCGCGATCCCGGCGCAACTGCAACGGGTCACTGAAAGCCCGGAGCGCGATGGCAAACAGCGGCAGAACGCTCCAGTAGAAGAGCGTCAGCAAGACACGCGCCTGGAACGTCGCGGCACGAGCACCAAACTGCTTCCAGCGACGCCATACGCGTCCTCCCAGCGTCGATGGCGCCGATCCCGCACAATCGTCAGCGTGCACCTGTCTGATATTCCTCCCGTCGCACCTGGAGCAGTTGCGTCGCACCGTTTCAATGCGCAGGAACCACTGCACGAACCGGCCAAGAAGATGCACCCTGTGCATCGTATCATTGCTTTATCGACAATCGCCCCCGACATGCCTGCCGAGCAGGCACAATGCATGTCTCCACAGCACCACAATCTGACGAGGATCCGCCCTTCATGACACGCGTTCTTGTCACCGGTGGGGCGGGTTTCATCGGGAGTCACCTGGTACGCCACTGGTGCGAGCGTGGCGCTGACGTCGTCGTGCTGGACAATCTCCGCACTGGCCGCCGTTGCTACCTGGATGGCCTCGACATCGAGTTCGTGCGCGGTTCCATTCTCGACCAGACCACACTGAGACGTATTGCTCGGGGAGTGGACTATGTCTTTCACCTCGCCGCGCTCATCAGCGTCGCGGAGTCGATGGAGAACCCGCGTGCTTCGGTGGAAGTGAACGTGCAGGGCACACTCAACGTGCTTGATGCGGCGCGGGCGGCCGGCGCACGTAAGGTCGTGTTGTCGTCAACCGCCGCCGTGTACGGAAGCCATCCGTGTGGCCTGCGCCGCGAAGATCACATGACCCGACCGATCAGTCCGTACGGCATCACCAAGCTCGACGGCGAGCTTTATCTGGACATGTTTCATCGCGAGTATGGCCTGCCGACCGTCAGTCTGCGTTACTTCAACGTCTTCGGACCACGGCAGGACCCGCGCTCACAGTATTCAGCCGTTGTGCCAGCGTTTATCGAGCGAGCGCTGCGTGGCGACGATCTGGTGGTGCACGGGGACGGTTCACACACCCGCGACTTCGTCTACGTCGGCGACGCCGTGGCCGCCAACGTGATGGCAGCCGAAACGCCTGAAATGCTCGGCGTGTACAACGTCGGACACGGCCGCAGCACCACGGTGGTCGAACTTGCTCGCACGATCATCGAACTGGTGGGATCAACCTCACGCATTCGCTTCGGTCCACCCCGTCCTGGCGATATCGCGCACTCGACGGCCGACGCCACGCGCCTGCGTGAAGCCGGCTTCGTCTGTCGAACCCCCCTCGAGGACGGCTTGAGAGAAACCGTGGCGTGGATGGACACGATGGCCGCCTGCAACAGGCGAGAGTCACCGCCCCACAGTTGAGGCTTGCATCTCCGAGGATCCTTGAAGAACAACCAAAAGCCGCTCCAGTCTGATGCAGGAAGCGGCTTGTTTGGGTGGTTTGCTGGTACCCCGTAGGGGATTCGAACCCCTGTTCTCCGCCGTGAGAGGGCGGCGTCCTAGGCCGCTAGACCAACGGGGCGCGGCGCGTGGCACCCGGCCATCACGCGTTGTTGCGCGCCACGTCGAGTACAACGGTTATTATACAGAGGCTGAAAAGATTGTCAAGATACCGCACGCGCAATTTTCAGTCCACCACGCAAGCACGGCCTGGCGACCACCTCAGTAAACATCGCGATTTCCCGGCATGCGCGGAGGTCTTGAAGATGGCGGACGCCACTGTGGGGCTGGCGAGTCGAGACGGTCACTCTCGTCGGGGTCATCGCCATCGGCAGCTCCCCCAGGAAAACCCTGGCTTCCAGGAGCGGGGGAGGACACACCGCGACCCGGCGGCGGGTAGCGCCGCTCCGCGCGGCCATCGCCCCCATCGCGAGGACCACGATCGAAAAGCTCAATGCGATCCGCGCGGGCATTGCGGTCGTCGAGCTTGCCAGGATCTTCGCGCTCACTGCGCGCGTCGCGAGCGGAAGGAGACGGAAACCCTCCCCGGGACGGACCAGGCAGGCGGCGATCTGCGGGAGCGGGTCCACCAGCCAGGTCGCCGCGCGAGGCAGAGGACGCACCACGCCCTGGCGGCGCGTATCGCCGATCCACGCGGTCATCGCTTGTGTCGCGACCACCGCGGTCGAATCGCGCGCTGCGGTCCTCACGCGCGTCGTGGTCCACGGATGGATTGCAGTCTTCACGGTCACTTCGCGCGTCGTGAGCACGCCCCCCATCACGGCCAGCGCGGTCGAAGAGCTCAATTCGCTCGCTGCGCTCTTCGCGAGCAGCAGGGGACGGAGCCCCTCCTCGGGATGGAGGTGGCAGTCGACGATCTGCGGAAGCGGGGGGGGCGGAGATGTCCTCGCGCGCAGGAGGAGACGGGCTACGCCCCGGCGGTGTATACCGTCGATCCGCGCGGTCACCGTCCGGATCGCGCGGATCGACCGCGTCACGTCCGCCGCGATCGAAAAGCCCGCTGCGAGACGCACCCGAAGCGCGATCATCGACCGCGTCACGTCCGCCCCGATCGAAAAGCCCGCTGCGAGACGCACCCGACGCGCGATCATCGCCCGCGTCACGTCCGCCGCGATCGAAAAGCCCGCTGCGAGACGCACCCGCCGCGCGATCGGCGCCCGCG
>JAJXVI010000569.1 GCA_021782195.1 bacterium
GGACGTCCCACGCTCGCAAGCACCCGCGGACGTCCCACGCTCGCAAGCACCCGCGGACGTCCCACGCTCGCAAGCACCCGCGGACGTCCCACGCTCGCAAGCACCCGCGGACGTCCCACGCTCGCAAGCACCCGCGGACGTCCCACGCTCGCAAGCACCCGCGGACGTCCCACGCGGATCGGAAGAATGCGACCTGGGTCGTGCGCCAAAAGGTGGATATGGTACGCAAAATCGTGCCGAAAGAACGAGCGATCCCTCTGGTAGCGCGCACAGCGTCGAGAAACCGGAAAAAGAAGTTCACATCTTGTTAACGCCACCGGCGCCAGTTCATGTTACTCTAGGAGTAACCTCCACGTGGTGTCGCTGCGAGGAGAAGAGGGGTAGGCGAGGCTCGGCAACGAGGCTCGTGACGACAGCGAGAGGACGACCTCGTCGGCATGCGGATCGATAGCATCAACCACCCCCCACCAGCTCCGGGCCCAGCGAAGCCGCTGCAGGTCGAGATTGATCAGTCCACCGACCTTACACGCGATGACGCCGACGCGTTCCAGTACTCCCCCAAAGACCTCGACTCAAATGGTCGCCTGCACGTTATCGTCTACTCCGCCACCAACCACAAGTGCAATCTTCAGAGCGTAAGTCAGGAGATCTGCAACACACAGGGCAAGATTGACACCGAACTGCCCCTCATTCACGGATTCGCAGCCAACGTCGACCCGAAGACCATGCCCGAGATCCTCCGCACCCTGCCTCCTCACGCGGAAGTCCATATCAATTCGGTGCTCTACAATAAATCCGATACGCTGGCCCAGATTGTCAAGGACACCACAGCGACAGCGCCCACGGCAACAATCCCGAATCTTCCCACCAGCGGCGGGCTTGACCCTTCGCGCGCCGTGATCGGCATCCAGAAAGTGTGGGATCAGGGGTATACGGGAAAGGGAGTCGGCGTCGCAGTCATCGATTCTGGGATCTACCCGCACCCCGACCTGAAGGACCGCATTGTCGGCTGGGTCGACATTGCGGACGGCAAGCCCACCCCGTATGACAATTTCGGGCACGGTACCCATGTCGCGGGCGACATTGCGGGCAGCGGCAAGCTGTCTGACGGGCGATTCAAGGGAATCGCGCCCGACGCGAACCTGATTGGCGTACGAATCACGACGGTCGCCGAAGCCATCAGGGGCATTCAGTGGGTCATCGACAATAAAGACAAGTACAACATCCGCGTCATCAACCTCTCGCTGGGTGACTACGCATCGAAGTCGTATAAAGACGATCCATGGGTGCAGGCCGTGGACAAGGCCATCAACGCGGGCCTGGTCGTGGTTGTCGCCGCTGGTAACGAGGGGCCCGACCCGGGCACAATCAGCACACCCGGTACCGACCCCCGCGTCATCACGGTGGGTGCGCTTGATGACAAACACACGCTGACTCGATCCGACGACACGATTGCCAGTTTCGAGAGCCACGGTCCGACAGCCATCGACCACCTGATCAAGCCGGACGTGATTGCGCCCGGGGTGCAGATCTACGCGCCGCTGTCGCCCGGCTCCACGCTCGACGTGCCAGAGTTGCCGCACATTGGCAACAACTACATCGCAATCTCGGGCACGTCGATGGCCACGCCGATGGTGAGCGGGCTTGTGGCCGACCTTATCCAGGCCGATCCGAAGCTCACCCACGACGACGTCAAGAAAATCCTGGAAGCTTCCGCCGACCGCTATCTGAAAGACGGCTCGAATGAGCAGGGCTACGGGCTGATCGACGCGCCACGCGCGCTCGCGCTGGCCCTGGCCATGAAAAATGGTGCTCCCGCGCCCACGGTGCCGCCGCTGCCGCCCGACCCGGTGAGACCGGTTTCGGGGCAGCCCGCCACACCGCCAGCCCCCACGAACATGCCTCCAGCCCAGACAATCAACGGGATTGCCCCGCGTCCCGTCGTCGCCCCTCTGCATCCCACGGGTCTCGTCGCAACGCCGCACGCGCCCGTCGGCGTGCTTGGAAGTACGCCGATGCGTCCGTTGACGCCTCCGCACGCGCCCCAGTTCTCGCCTGCGGAAGCCGCCTCCCACAACGGATACCTGCTGACCCCCGACCGCTTCCTCCACTGAGCAGAAGGCCTCGGCGGGGCCGTCCAGGCACGGTCCCCTGCGCATCCTCTGTCGTGTCAGCCTGACGCCGCAACCCAACCGCGACAGCTGATCCCCGACCGCTTCCTCCACCGAGCAGAAGGCCTCGGCGCCCGCGATGAAGAATTGGCGCGGCCGGAGGCCCTGATATGTCACTTTCGTTCTTCAACAGCCTGACGCGCAGCGTCGAGACCTTTCAGCCGCTTCGTCCGAGCGAGGTGGGTCTGTACACCTGTGGCCCGACCGTCTACTCCTACGCCCACATCGGCAACTTCCGAACCTATGCCTTTGAAGACGTGCTGCGGCGATGGCTCGAGTATCGTGGCTACAATGTGCGTCACGTGATGAACATCACCGATGTCGAAGACAAGATCATTCGCGCACACCGCGAGACGGGCACGCCGATCCAGGAACTGACTGCCCCCTATATCGCGGCTTTCTACGAAGACCGTGACGCGTTGAACATCCTGCCGGCACACCACTACCCGCACGCCACTGCGTATGTAACAAAAATGGTTGCCATCGTGGAGAAACTTCTGGTTCGCGGTCTGGCCTACCGCGCCGCCGATGGATCCGTGTACTTCGACATCAGTCGCTTCCCGGGATACGGAAAGCTTTCGCACATGCAACTCGACGAGCTCGTGGCTGGCGCCCGTGTCAAACAGGACGAGTACGACAAACAGACCGCCGCTGATTTTGCGCTCTGGAAGGCGTGGGACGAGAATGACGGGGAGGTCTTCTGGGAAACCTCGCTCGGCAAGGGACGTCCAGGCTGGCACCTCGAGTGCTCAGCAATGAGCATGAGCCTGCTCGGCGAACACTTCGACATTCACACCGGCGGCGCGGACCATATCTTC
>JAJXVI010000570.1 GCA_021782195.1 bacterium
GCATAGTGACTCGTAAACAGGTGCATTCCCCCGAAACTCGAGAAAAGGTTGACGCAGAGAACCGGGGTCATCACCAGCAGGGTGGGAAGCGCGAGAAGCGGCAGGAGCGCGAGTTGTCCGACAAGTCCGAGCAGATACGAGATGCTCGGGCCCGTGAGCAGTTTCCCCCAGAAAGCAGCCGGACGCAGCACAGGAGACAGAAGCCACGCGATGGGGCCGTGACCCAGGGCTGCCAGGCGCCCCATGTGCACTTTCTCCAGCACCTCCGCGCCACCAAAGGCGGGCATCACCACCCCGAAAGAAAAGTAGGTCCAGAGCCCCCCGACGATCATCAGTGCGATGCAGTCGAAGACAGTCGGGGGCAGGAAGCGTGAACCGTCCTCGCCACACACCCGGCCCGCCTTCCGCTCCTCCGGCGGTTCGGACGCAGTCGCCGCAAGTTCGCCATGACGCCAGTACAGGCCGAGGCATCCCATTCCACACAACAGCAGCCCCATGTCCTCACGCGCCAGGAGGCCGACCAGGGCGCCTGTCCACAACCAGCCCCGTCGTCCGGTACGCAGGCCCCAGAGCGCCAGGAGAAACGGGGCGACCATGAACGATACCTCGTGAAAGTCGTGGTAGTTCACGCCGTGCAGTGGAAAGTACCCCAGGTACAGCGCGGCAAACGCGAGCCCGGTACGCACACCGCAGAGGTCTCGGGCCAGCAGGAAGACCGGAACGGCGCCCAACCCCAGGGCAAGCGACTGCAAGAAGAGGAGGGTGGTGGTCGAGAGAAAGAGCCGGTAGATGGGCAGCAGAAAGAGAAAAATCACGGAATTGTGGAAGCCAAAGTGCGAAATGGCTTCGTACGTGTTGTAGAACGGCATTCCCAGGCGAGCAGCGGTATAGAAGGACTGCTCGATGATACCGAGGTCCCAGTCGCCCACCAGAAAGCTGGCGTGACGTCGCCAGCAAAAAAAAGTGAACAGCCACACGTAGCCGACGATCATGCCACCCAGGGCAAGCCAGGTGGGGTAGGCGGACCCACTCCCTGGGAAAGCCGAGCTTTCGGCACCCCGAGACGCCTGAGGCTCGCACACAGGAGGAGCCTCGGGGGGGGGCACCTCCGTCCCCCCCGTCACCGGTCCGCAGCTTCCTGGCCGAACGGGTTGTCGCCATCGGCGATCTCTTCCAGATCCGGCAGGACCGGCAGATCGTCAAGGCTCTTCAGACCAAACCACTGCAGAAAGTAACGCGTCGTACCCAGCAATGCGGGCCTTCCGGGAGCCTGCGCGTGCCCCACTTCGCGAATGAGCTGGCGATCAAGCAGCTTGGTGATGACTCCCTCGACGTTCACGCCACGCACCGATTCGACCTGGGCACGCGTCACAGGCTGCTTGTAGGCAATGATTGCAAGCGTCTCCAGCGCAGCCCGCGAAAGGGTGGAACGCGCCGCAGCGTGCATCTTCTCGACCACGTCGGCAACCTTCGGAGAGGTGACCATCTGAAAACCGTTGGCAACCTCGCGAATGTTGATCCCGCGAGACTCGTATTCGCCGATCAGCACCTTCATGGCCAGATCGATCTGGGACTTGCGCCAGCCAGTCAACTCCTTCAATTCCTCCACGGCCACCGGGCGCGGACTGGAGAAGACGATGGCCTCAAGCATTGCAAGCTCGTCTCGGGAAGGTTGGGGCTTCATGCGGAACGTTCCCCTTCCAGACCCACGCCCTCGACCGCATCGTAAAGCGACACGTAGATGGGCCGAGCGCACAATGCGGAGGTGACGTCGACACACTCCTGCCAGACCCGGATGCGACGCAGACGCGCCAGGTCGAGGATGGCTAGAAACGTCACGATGATGGCCGGACGCGACACCTCGTCCCCAAAGAGCTCGAAGAACTCGACCTGGGAGCGGACACTGGCCCGTAGCGCCAGCCAGTCGAGAATGTCCTTCATGCGCTGCGGGACCGACACGGCCACCCGCTGCAACCGAAGGCGCATGGCCTGTTGCTTGCGACGCTGATGTCCCGCCAGCATGGAGCGCAGCGCTGCCAGGAGATCTGGCAGCGACACGTCAAGCCCGACCGGTTCGGGCGCGTGCTCCTCTTCCGGCGGCGCAGGACGCGGAAACATTCGAAGCGAGGTGCGCTCGCGTTCCCCGAGCACGATACTGGCCTCCTTGAAGCGCTTGTATTCCTTCAGACGCTCCACCAGGTCGTGCTCCTCCGTATCCCGTTCCAGGTCAAGGTCCATAAGCTCGGGCTCCGGCTCGGGAGGCAGGAGCAATCGCGACTTGATCTCAAGAAGGCACGCAAAAACCACCAGATAGCTCGACTCCGCGTCAAGATCCAGTGGACCACGTTCCGAGCCGGCAGCCTGCAACTGCAGCGTCTTGAGGTATTCGCCATACTCGTTGGCCACGCGTGCAAGTGCGATGGCCGTGATATCGAGTTGCTGCTTCGTCACCAGAAAGAGCAGCAGGTCGAGCGGCCCCTCGAAAACGTCGAGCTTGACCAGGTAGGGCATCTAACCCTCGAGGTGGGAAGGAGCGAGCCCCATGGCGTCACGCGCCTCATCGAGCGTCGCACGGGCCACCTGCCTGGCACGATGCGCGCCAGTGGCCAGCATCGCGTCGATGGCCTCGGGTCTCTGGGCAAGGACCCTGCGCCTTTCTTGCAACGGCGCAAGCGAGTCTGTCACCGACCTCGTCGCCCGTTTCTTGCACTCCACGCATCCAAGCGCCCCGCTCGTGCATCCGGCAAACACCTCGGCCTGCTCTTCCGACGCACTGAAGATCTTGTGGAACTGGTAGACCGTGCAGAGCGCAGGGCGACCGGGATCCCGCCGATAGACCTTCCCCGGGTCGGTGATGCAGCTCTTCATCTTCTTCTCGATGAGCTCGGGACCGTCGCCCAGCAGGAGGTCATTCCCATACGACTTGCTCATCTTTCGGCCCTGGCCGTCGGTCGCGAAGCCGTGCGTCAGCAGGCCCCGGTAGGGCGC
>JAJXVI010000571.1 GCA_021782195.1 bacterium
GCAAGGCTCTGGGCGAACCCGCGCGCGCATCTCGATGTGGTGATGAGGTTCTACCGCATGCGCTTCAGGGAAGATCTTCCGACGTCCCTGACGCTCCAGGAGATACGCGGGAAGGAGGGTGTGAGGGTGCGGGAGACCTATGCTCGGGCGAGCCGGGAAACCGGAGTGGCGTGGTCCGGGCGCCAGAACTCGCCCACCATCAGAGGTTCAGCGTGGGTACAGGGCAACTTCGGCGCGAGTTCCATTGCGACGTCCGGGTAGCGCGTGCCGCTGGTTGCGACCCATTCGAGCATCTGGTAGTGGCGTAGAATTTCCGCGTGCGACGGACTCATGTACCGCAGCGACGTATCGCCGAGGGCCTTGTGCAGTTGCTCGAGTCCCTGTTTCACAGTCGGATTGTTCGCGTCCAGCCGGCCGCTCAGGATACCGTCGACATCGAGCCCGCCATAGGTACAGCCAAGCTGGGTGCGAAGTGGCTCTTCCCGTGCACGAATGGCGTCGGCGTTGGCGCGCACGGTCGCCAGCGTGACGTCCATCAGTTTGCGCCGCTCGGCAAATCCAAGGCCGTCGAGCGTGTGGTTGAGCACCTCGCCGAGCCCGGCCGATCGATCATAACGTTCCACGGTCCAGCTCGTGCCGCTGCGGTCGGCCAGCTGGATGTAGGGGGCGTTGTCAGGTGAGACGTGGCAGAAGTGCGGATCTGCCGGAGGAATCGTGTTGAGCGTCACCCACGAGCGGGCCAGCGGGGTGAACAGCGACTCGCGGCGCGCGGCTCCGACCTCGCTGAGCAGCTTGACCCAGTATGTCTGTACCCCCTGCAGGAGGTCACGGTCAAGACCAAGCGCCGTGTCGGCAAAGTCGCTCAGGATTCCCAGGTCAGGGGGGCGGCCGTTGCCGAGGATAGCCATGACGCGTGCATAGGCGTCGTCGGTTCTGGGAGCGCGGGGGATTGAGCCGAGCGGGTCGTGTGACGGACCCTGCACCCACGGCGGCGTGATGTCGCCTTTGATGGTTTCGATCTGTCGGTGCAGGTCAGGCTTGACGCCACTGAGCCAGGGATCGATATGCTGCCAGTTCGAACTGACGCGGGTGACGAGCCACCTGTAGTAGGCGGTCGGGTCCGGAAAATCGCCGCTTAACGCATTCTGCTGGCGTGCGATGGACGAGATGGATTCGTTCGCAATGATATCGGTGCCACGGATTCGGTCGGTTTTTCCCGAAGCGCTGACGTAGACAGGAAACTGGCCTTGTGCGATGCGATCGAGGACGGCCTTGCGCACCGCAGTCAGGTCGTCACGGCCGGGGCCAATTCCAAGCAGAACGTCGTGAGGAAGGCCGCTGAAGTATCGTGTGAGGTCGGCCGAATCTTTTTCACGACCTTCGATGTACACGTAGGCGGCCTGTCCCTGAGAGAGGGCCTGGAAGATGGGCGGAGCACCCCCAACATAGCCGTCGCGAGAGGGACGGAGCATCCGATAGAGGACGCGCTCTACGTTGACCAGGTCGCTGACGTCCATGCCGAGGCGGGTTTTCGTGAGGGAACTGACGATTTCGAGTGCCTTGTTCTCCACCAGACTGACGGCGCGCGGCAGGTAGTGCGTCCACCAGTCGTGCAGTTTCAGCGATACACTTTCAGGGGGCGCCGGGGCAGATGGAAAACCGGGGCCGAGATCGAGCGGGGCTATCGCGGATCCGGCCTGCGCGGTCTCGGAACACGCATCAGAGGTCGGCAGAACGGCGACCGGGTCGAGGGCGGCGACGATGTGGGGCTGCCCTGATCCTGGATCGGGGCACTGCGCAATCACGACAGGTGCCGCTTCTGAGTGGTTGTACGAGCTGGCCAGCAGTGCGGGCGCGGTCAGTGGTGGGGACGGCGGTGTGGCCGCCGCCGGGGACGGCACGCCCGCGCAAGCGGGAGGACGGGCTTCGGACCCACCTTCCGGTTGCGCGCGTATGACTGAAAGAGGAGGTTGGTCCGGCGTCTGGGGGGTTGGCAGAAAAACGTCGTGCGTATCAGTCACGCCGGCGGGCGCGAGGAACTGAACTGACGGGTCAGCGGGTCGTTGTACGGGCAGTGAGCTTGCCACAAAACCTACGTCTGCCAATTGATACCTCCGAACATTCTTTCATCATACATTGCGATGTTCCCCTCAGCAACCGTGTGATGTTTCATTTCCGTGAAATTTTCTCGTGACAGGGGGCTCTTGACCGCTGCGCGAACAGGTCGAATGCGTGCGCGAACTCGGGTCCTGGGAGGAAACGCGATGCGTGATCTGCCAGGTGACGATGATGTGGCCAGGTGTCTCGCCGTTCAGGGTCGACGTGACCACAGTCGTCTGCCGGGTTCATTGACAGAAGGAGAGACGCGAACGTGAGCCCCCGTTCCGACCGGCGCGAAGTCCCCGAAAGCAAGGGTGACGGCCTGACGCGATATTTCTACGAGTTGACCCCGGAACACATTCTGGAGGCATTTGGTCAGGCGGGCGTCATCTGCCAGCCCGCCGTGCGATTTCTCAACTCGCTCGAGAATCGTGTGGCCCAGGTGGATGATAAAGAGGGGGAACGGTGGGTGGCCAAGTTCTACCGGCCCGGCCGCTGGAGCCTCGAGGCGATTCTTGAAGAGCACGCGTTTCTCGCCGAACTTGGGGCACAGGAGCTTCCGGTTGTCTGTCCCGTACCGCTTCAACCCGATCGGCGCACGGTGGGAGAGGTTGTCGGCATCTATTTTGCGGTTTTTCCACACCGTGCCGGTCGCCCCCCGGATGAGCTGACGGTTGCACGGGCCCACGAGCTGGGGGATCTGCTGGCCCGCGTTCATTCGGTGGGTGCGCGGAGTGCGGCGAGGGGATAGACCATCGAAATAAGGGCGGTTTATGTAAGCCCTGCCGCTCGACCGTGTGCGGGGTCCATCTCGCCGCCGGCGATCGCCGACGGCCGGCCGTCGCGCAGCGTCGTCATGTGGACGGCTCCCCGGAATGGC
>JAJXVI010000572.1 GCA_021782195.1 bacterium
GGGGGTAACCATTGCTTACCGACAAGGTGGAGAGCGGTTGCAACTGTACGCTCATGGCCCGCATCATTCACTTAAAAAACTCTTTCAATCGTGGAAAATTCCCCAATTCTGGCGCAACGACTGGCCAATCCGGCGGCTCCTCCACAGGTGGCCGCCGTGCCCTGGATTTCTTCCGGGGCGTTGCAGATCTCGGTTGGAGTCCTCATCGATAATCTGTCGGCCGTAATGCTGTTCATCGTGACGGCGGTCGCCTTGCTCGTGCAGATTTATTCGACGGGGTACATGGACCACGAGCCCGAGTTCGGGTTTTCAAAGTTCTTCGCGTATCTCTCGCTCTTCACGGCGTCGATGCTCGGACTTGTGCTGTCGACGAATTTCGTGCAGATCTACATGTGCTGGGAACTCGTGGGACTTTCGTCATATCTGCTGATCGGTTTCTGGTACTACAAGAAGAGTGCAGCTGACGCCGCAAAGAAGGCGTTCGTCGTGACTCGTTTTGGTGATGCCGGTTTCCTGCTTGGCATCATTGTGACGTACTGGCTGGTCAAGTCTGTTGACTTCGTCGGCCCGAACAGCGCCCTCGACAAGATGGCCCAACTGGCGCAGACGCATCCACAGGCGGTTGCCATCGCGGCGATCCTTATCTTCTGTGGAGCGGTTGGCAAGAGCGCTCAGTTTCCGCTCCACATCTGGCTGCCGGACGCAATGGAAGGTCCTACGCCAGTAAGCGCGCTCATCCACGCGGCTACAATGGTCGCTGCCGGTGTCTACCTGGTCAGCCGCTGCTTCACCCTCTACCAGGCCTCTCCTGACGCGAGCGCCGTGGTGGGCTGGATCGGCGGAATCACGGCCATCGTGGCGGCGAGTATCGGTGTCGTGCAGAGCGACATCAAGCGCGTGTTCGCGTATTCGACGGTCAGTCAACTAGGCTACATGTTCATGGCACTCGGGGTGGGTACGCAGGCGGGCCTTGCGGCGGGGAACTTTCATCTTCTCACGCACGCGTTCTTCAAGGCGCTGCTGTTCCTCGGCTCCGGTTCCATCATCCACGTGGTAAACACCAACAACATGTGGAAGATGGGAGGGTTGCGAAAGGCCATGCCAATCACGCATTTCACCATGCTGTGTGGCTGTCTGGCCTTGAGCGGCCTGCCACCCTTTGCCGGTTTCTGGTCAAAGGACGCAATTCTGGGCGCCGCGATTCATACGAACGCGATGTTCTGGCCTGCGATTCTCGGCTATATTGCGGCCTTTCTTACCGGCTTCTACGTGTGGCGCCTGTATTTTGTGACCTTTGGCGGCGAATTCCGCGGCGGTGACCCCCGCGCTCCGCACGATGCCAGCGTGACCGCTGACGCGCACGGTCACGATGCGCACGGTCACGATGCGCACGGTCACGATGCGCACGGTCACGACGGTCCGCTGGTGCCCCATGAGACACCCGCCAATATGTGGTTTCCTCTGGTTATTCTTGCGATGGGGGCAGTGGGTCTGGGTTTCCTGAATGCGGACGCACTGCATATGGAGTACTACACGCACTTCATGCTTGCTGGGCACGAGGCCCCGACGGCCGATGCCGGTAATCCCTGGCCCCTTCTCGGTCTCTCTACGCTCATCGCCGTGGCGGGGACATTCCTTGCTTTCGTGATGTACGGGAAAGACCCGAAGAAAGGCGAGGAAGGCCTCAAACGCACGCTCGGCCCTGTGTACGGCCTTCTCGAGAACAAGTACTACATGGACGAGATGTGGAGCTGGCTGCTCACCAACACGATGTTCCTCGGTGCAACCGTCGCGAACTGGTTTGACGCAACGGTGATTGACGGGGTCTTCGTGCGGGGTACCGGTGCCTTCACCTACTTCGTCGCGCAGTTGTTGCGTGAGGAGCATTCGGGGAGGCTGCAGCAGTACGCGATGATGATTGTCGTGGCCCTGTGTGTGATCATCGTCGGGGTTGGCGTAGCAGAACCTCACTTCGTCTTGAATCCCGCCCAGTTCCTCAATCTACTGGGCATTCCGACCGGAGCGCCCGGTGCGGGCGTGCCGCTGAGGTAGCAACGATGCATTTCCCAATCTTGTCGTCGATTCTTCTCCTGCCTCTCATCGCGACGTTTGTCGTGATCTTGATACCGCGTGGAAACGACAACCTCGTGCGGATGGTGTCTGCCGTCTTCATGGGGCTGGCCATGGTCGGCTCTATCGTGCTGTACTGGCAGTTCTACCATCTTTCGCCCGATCAACAGGCCACGTGGCAGTTCGTGCAGCGAATTCCCTGGTTCCCGCACGCTGGTATCTCCTTTATTGTGGGGGTTGACGGTATCAACGCTCCCCTGGTGCTGTTGAGCGGAATCCTGGCGTTCGCCGTGACGCTGGTGTCTTTCAACATCAAGGACCGAGTGAAGGAGTACTACGCCCTGACGCTGGCGTCCATCGCCGGCGTGTTCGGGATTTTCATGTCACTCGACCTGTTCTTCTTCATCCTTTTCTATGAGATGGCTTCGGTGCCGTTGTACTTCCTGGTCGGAATGTGGGGAACCACGCCGAAGTCCGGGCCGCGCAAAGTGTCACTGCAGTATGCTGCGACGAAGCTCATCCTGTACCTGCAGCTTGGTGGCGGGCTCGCGTTCCTGGGAATTCTGGCGCTCTGGTACAACGTCCCGGTGACCAGTGCGACGGGGACGGTCCATCATACGTTCGACCTCACCAGAATCATGGCCGCCCTGCAACAGCACCCGCTTCCGGTGCACGTGCAGATGTGGCTGTTCCCGCTGATGTTCATCGGATTTGCGGTGGAAGCAGGCTTCTTCCCGTTCCACACCTGGCTGCCGGACGGTCACTCGTCAGCACCAACGGCCCTCTCGATGCTGCTTGCGGGTGTGCTCCTGAAGATGGGCAGCTATGGTGTGTTGCGCCTGGCCATCGCTCCGATGCCCTCCGGTGCCGTTCCCTATATGCCTTTCATGATGGTGCTG
>JAJXVI010000573.1 GCA_021782195.1 bacterium
ACCCCTTCCTTCTCGGTCGCTCCGCTGCCCACGCAGTTTGTCGGTCGCACCGACTATGTCGTGGGCAAACACCCCCTGGCCCTCGCGTCGGGCGACTTCAACGGAGACGGAAGACCTGACGTTGCCACGGTCAACAGTGACTCCGGCACGGTCTCAGTCCTCCTGTCAACGGGTAACGGCAACTTCCTGCCGGCAACGACCTACAAAGTCGGGCCCCACCCGGTCAGCCTTGCAGTGGCAGACCTCAATCACGACGGTCATCCCGACCTGGTCGTCGCGGACCGAAGCGAAGCAAAACTGTTCGTGCTCTACGGAAAAGGCGACGGCACCTTCGCGCCAGCCCGCACGGTTGCACTGGCGGGCCCGTCCAACTCGGTTGTCTGCGTCCCCGACAACAATCCCGAGGCGCCGCCTCGAGTCGTCTGTGCAATCACCTCCGAGCACAAGCTCGAGATCCTGACCCCGCATGGCAATGACCTCACTGCCGCGACCCTGGTCAGCACGGGTTCTCTCGCGCCTGAATGCGTGACGGAAGGCGACTTCAACCACGACGGCTGCCCTGACCTCGCAATCGCCGCAGATCAGGGACAACGCGTTGCCATCTTTCTGTCCTCACCCAACGGACACTACTCGCCCCCGCTGATAGTCCCGATGCAGACTGTTCAGCACACTCCCCAACGGTGGAACAGCCATTCACCCGTGCTCTCAATGGCCGTTGGAGATTTCAACGGCGATGGAAATCTCGACCTGGCTGTCCCTGACACAAGAAACGGAAGCATCTCGGTTCTCCTCGGGCACGGCGACGGCACCTTCACGCAGGGGCAGAACCCGGTCGGCACCGGTGCAATGGGTGTAACTGCAGCCGATATCAACGGTGACGGACGAACCGACCTTGTCACCGCCAACGGCATGACCCACACAACCGTCCTTTACGGACAGGGCGACGGTACCTTCACGCAAGGCCCAGGGCCGTTTCTGGGCAGTGATGTCCGCTCCATTCTGGCGGGGAACTTTACCGACAACCATCAACCCGCGCTGATGGCGGCCAGTTTCCTCGGAAATCGCATCGTGTGCGAACCGCTCGCCGAGAACGATGGAGCCACGCGCACGACGCACGAGAAGCTACCATCCGTGGCCGTAATTGTCGATCTCACCCACCCCACCCAGACCCACGCCCGGCCGGACCTCGTGGCAACCCTGCCGCTGTTGAACTCAGTCTGGGTCGCGCACAGCAACGGTGACGGAACCTTCACCCCCGGCGTCACCTACCCCGTAGGCCCGATCCCGGTCGGCGTCGCCTCCGCAGACTTTAATGGCGACCACCAGCCTGACCTTGCCGTCGCCAACCTCAATCTTGATCGCGAAAACAGCACCCTGGGCCCGGGCTCCATCTCAGTACTTCTCTCCGACGGGCACGGCGGCTATACTCCCGGACCGGTGCTGCCCACCGGACATGGCACGATCTGCGTGGCAACGGGCGACATCAATCACGACGGTCACCCCGATATCGTCGCGTGCAATTGCATCGACGGCACGGTCTCCGTTTTCCTTGGAAAGGGCGATGGAACTTTCGTGCCTGCGCCCACGCTCCACGCGGGCGGATCGCGGTTCCTCAAGGCTCCGCAAGACGTCACGTATCCCTGGCTTCCTCGCCTGTGGCAACCGGAAGCCGTGGTGATAGGCGACTTCAACCACGATGGAAACCCCGATATCGCCGTCACGAACGCACGAAACTCCACGGTTTCAATACTCCTCGGCAACGGCGACGGCACTTTCAAGGCCCCGAAAAGCTACCACACCGACTCCCTGCCGATGTGGCTGGCAACGGGAGACCTCAATGGAGATGGAAACCTCGACCTCGCAGTCGCCACGTACACCCACGGCACGGTCTCGGTGCTCATGGGAAACGGCGACGGAACGTTCCAGGCTGCTCGCAACCTGCCCGTAAACCCCGCCGGACTCTCCTATGTGGCTATCAAA
This sequence comes from bacterium, assembly GCA_021782195.1. Taxonomy (GTDB): domain Bacteria; phylum Vulcanimicrobiota; class Xenobia; order RGZZ01; family RGZZ01; genus JAJXVI01. Next base: position 1,981 of record JAJXVI010000573.1, read on the forward strand.
GACATCAATGCCGACGGCCATCCAGACATCATCGCTTCCAGCTATCTTGGCGCGGAAGTCTCCTTGCTGCTCGGACACGGTGACGGCACCTTTGCTCCGCCAACGACCCAGAGCCCTGGCGCTGCACGCACCGCTTTCGGGTTTGCCGTCGGAGACATCAACGGCGATGGGAAGCCAGACCTTGTGGTGACAGACCCGAGCAATGAGTTCGTTTCAGTTCTCCTGCATCGCTGACACGCAACCAGCGCCACGCCGGGGATGAGCAGCCGCAGATTGCGCGTTCCCCGCCGCTCTCCCGCCGCTCTCCCGCCGCTCTCCCGCCGCTCTCCCGCACCCCGGTCTCGCACCATCCGCGGGAAGAAGCGCTCGAAAAACAATACGACGACCAGGCGAGGTGCGCTACGGAGTCAGCCCCCGACCCCGTGACGCACCTCGTGAGGTTCTCATTGTCACTTGTTGGCCGGCGTCAACTACTTTTGAGGATTGACGACTATTATAATTGCGGATCCGGTACGATGTCGGGAGTGCCGTTAGGCACGACCGGGTAGAGGCCGCAGCGCCGTAGGTGCTGTCGGCTGCCAGGTGAAACTGCTGCCAGTCGCTGTGGCCTTCCGGTCCACGCGGCACGTGGTAAGTCAGAATGCCGGTGTCAAGTGAAACGTGACCCCCTGTTCTGACCGAATGTTCCCGCCCTCACCGCGTGTTTGTGGGCAGCGGGTGCCGCCGATGCAGCGACAGGCGTCGGCGCTGATTCCTGTCACGCCTTTTGGAAGGATGGCGCCCCGGCTGACGTGCCTGACCACAAAGGAACCAACGATACCTGGGAGCAGAATCGTGGGCGATTGCCATTACGACAGGGAGTTCAAGCATTGATGGAAGGTCCCACCGTGCACTGCCGGACAGGTTTGCCGGGGAAACACAAAACAGATGGGCTGGGAGGCGCACCACATCCTGATGTTTGTGCCGGTTGAATAAAACAAGTTTTATT
>JAJXVI010000574.1 GCA_021782195.1 bacterium
CTATTCGATCGCCACCTTGGTATCCCTCAACGGCTGTGTTAGATCTCGGGTACTGCGGCGTAGATCGAGAACAGATCGCGACGCCGACACGCTCGCATGACCTCGTCCGGTTGCAGGGTGATTTCCCAGGGGAACGTGTGCCAGCGCACGAGCCGACAGACATCTCCGACGAGCAGCCGCCACGCAGCTTCGCGGCGAAGGTCACCATAGTCACGCTCCACGGGACGCAACAGGTGCACGATGTGTGGAGGGTGAGGAATAAAGATGCGAGAGTGGCTGTTCAGGACGAGACGCAAGAGGTTCGAGCCGGATCGCTCGGTGCCGACGATAAAAACAGGGCGTTCGGTATCCAGGGTCATGGTATTTCCTAGTTTACCGTGAAGGCAACCAAAACCCTTGTGGACGCACGAGAGACCCCTCCCATCATGCACAGGAGCGAAGAAAGCAACCCAGAAGAAAGAGTCATGAGCAAATCACGGCGTGAGCGATGGCGAGCAAGACAGGATGCCAGACCCGCACCCCACGCGGTAAATCCGGAGCAAGCCGCGACCAGCCCTTCCAGTGAAATCCGTGAACAAGACGGGGACGAGCAGGCGCAGGCGATGCATTGGGCCGTCCCCGGCGTGAGGCGCGAAAGCGACCAGGCCGACGAGAGATTGCCCTGTCACTTCGGGCCCGCTTCTTCCGCCAGCGTCCCCGCAGCCTCCGGACCGCGCCGATCCTCCGCCACTGACCGACAAAACGGCCCGGCCTGCGAAGCCGGTTCCTCCGCTCCAGCCCCCCCCGCGCAGGGCCGACTCCTCGGTCCAGGCGCGCAATCGCCCGGAGAGCTCACTTCAGCCAGAAGCAGCGCCCCGACCGGCACGTCGACGCCTGCCGGAGCGACATCCAGAAGCGGACCCGGGCGCGTGGACCAGACCGCAACCCCGACCATTGAGCGCGTAAGCCCACATCCGCCCCCACCGCGCACGGGCACGGGCGTCGGGCGCGTTTTCAGTGAACGCGTCGAGGCCTCCCCCGGCATACCGCGTCTGGGCACGGCAGCCTGCTACGTCGACTTCGAGAACCTGCTGTACTCGTCAATGGCGCCCGGACATACGCTCAGTGTACCGCGCATCGTGCGGCACCTCAACCGCCTGGGGCGCCAGGCCAGCGGTATTGGCTGGAACCAGACCGGCGTATACGCAGCGTGGGACAACGTCGTCACGTACTCGCGCCACGCCCAGGACGACTGGGCCATGCTCGGATGGCGCACCGTCGCGGTCCCCACAAAGGAAGACTATCTCAGCACAAGACCGGTCAAGAACCTCGTCGACTTTGTGATGAGCCTCGACATGCTGGAAGATGCGCGAGACCGTGCGTGGGACCACTTTTTCATCGTGTCCGGCGACGCCGACTTCTGCGAGGTGGCTGAGCGCTTGAAGCGCCTCCGACGCAGGGTAACAGTGGTCGCGCTCAAGCCCAACCTCAGCTTCCGGTTGCGGGAGGCGGCAGACGACTTCATCGTCTGGAGTTTCGAGGACATCACGGGCGACGAGCCGCTGTCAACCTCGTATCGCCGACTGGTGACGCCCCCGGTGCCTCGGGGACGACAGGATGAGGACCCCTACCAGGTGCTGCTACGCGCTGTGCGCCTGGCGGAACGAGACCAGGGCGTCGCGCCCGTAACCTGGCGCTTGATTCGTGACGAATATTTCCTCCGCATGCTCCCCATCACGGAAGGAGACGCCGACCGGTTCGTACGCGAACTCGACCGAGCCGGCTTCGTGACGGTGGTCTCCAGACGCAGCAGAGACGGCCAGTCGCAGGTGTTCCTCAACATTCCCCGATAGCACCTCCGCTCGAGATCGGCTCATCAGCACGACGCCGTGCCGTCCCCGCGGGTCGGATACCGGGCCAGGTCAACCGCTCGTGAGACCGGCCCGCTTGAAGGCAGAAACGTCCTGAGCACGGTCCATCGCGTCGGAAACGCTGATCTTTCCTTCCTTGGCGAGTTGCACGAGACACGCATCCAGACTCTGCATGCCTTCCGACTTTCCCATCATGATGAACGACGAGATCTGCGACGTCTTGCCCTCGCGCGTGAGGCTGCGGAGTCCCTCGTTCACAACCAGGATCTCCAGCGCTGCAACGCGCCCGCTCCCGTCCTTGCGCTTCAACAGTTGCTGCGCAACGACTCCGCGCAACGACTGTGACAGTTGCATGCGCACCTGCTCCTGTTGCTCTGCCGGAAACACGTCAATGATACGGTCGACTGTCTTTGAAGCGCTGTTGGTATGCAGCGTTCCAAACACGAGCACGCCCATCTCGGCAGCGGTAAGCGCAAGGGCAATGGTCTCCAGGTCACGCATTTCGCCGACCAGCACGATATCCGGGTCTTCACGCAGGCAGGCTTTCAGTGCGGCGGCAAACGACTTTGTGTGGGCTCCCACCTCGCGATGGTCGATAAGCGACAGGGCCGACTTGTGGGTAAACTCGATTGGATCCTCAATCGTAATGATGTGGGCCTTTCGCACCTGGTTCACATGGTTGATCATGGCCGCGAGGGTCGTTGACTTTCCGGAACCTGTCGGTCCGGTGACGAGCACGATTCCACGTGGAGACATCGCGATGTTGGCCAGCACAGGCGGCAGACTGAGTTCGTCGAGGGTCGGAATCTTCGACGGGATCACGCGCAACACCGCACCAACGCCACGATACTGACGCAGCCAGTTGACGCGAAAACGAGCCACACCGGGCAACTCATACGCAAAATCGATGTTGCCCACGTGATCGAATCGCTCCCGCAGGGCCTCGCTCACCGGCAACTCACCCAGCAGGCCGATGAGATGATCGTTGCTCATCGATGGAAGGTCTGAAAAGCGCATGTCACCTTTCAGGCGCATGACCGGCGGGCAGCCGGCCTCGAGATGCAGGTCAGATGCGCCCAGTTCCACGAGCTTGCGTAGCAGATGCTCGAGCGTAT
>JAJXVI010000575.1 GCA_021782195.1 bacterium
CTGTGTCAGTGAAGGTGCGGTCCGCCGGCTGGTTCAAGGGCTGCTCCTCACCGACGGAGCCCAGGTTGAGTTCAACGAACCCGAACTCGGGGGCCCCGGTCAGTGGATGCCAGGCCTGATCAAGGTGAGGGACGCATCGAACTCCGCACTCAAGAGACGGATCGATGCGATCTGCTCGGAAATTGCGCAGCAGATACAATCTGGCACGCTTCGGCCGACGAACACGCCCCCCCATCAGAACCGGCCAATCACGTGGGAAGAGAACGGGCTTGTGTGGTGGCCCGGGGAAATGGGATCGCCCACCCTCACTGGAGCGCTGCACGGAATCCGATATGCCTGGTTTGCCCATGTTCGCCGACTGCTGATTGACGAGGAAGGGCACGTGCGCGTCTACGACAGCGGGATGCACCGCATCTCCGGCATCCTCCTGAAACACGCAGCCGGCCAGCGCGCGCTGGTGTTTACGAGCCAGCACGGAACGCTCGATCTCACGGTGCTCCCGGCCATCTGCGAGAAGCCACCCACGGTCTGACTGGCGGCCCCTTCACACGGGAACGGTTGCAGGCGGAGAAGCCACCCACGGCCTGACTGGCCGCCTCTTCAATCGCTGGGTCGCAAGTTTCCCACGAGGGCAAGGAGGCACGCTGGGATCAGCAAAAGCGCCTGACCGGGCTCAGGAAGGGCCGAAGCCTGGGTAACGCTCACATTCGAAGCAAACATCCAGTATGCTTCTCCGGTAAACGTGAGCAACGAGGAGGCAGACGAAGCCGTAACAGCAAAACTCACGGGAAGCCACGTGTCGAAGACGGGCGTCTGGGAAGTTGTCAGTGAAAACCCCGTGTCACCACCAAGAGAGGCATACAACGCCACGGGGTCGGTACTCGTATTATAATTCCACACGTAGTAATTGAAGGAAACCAGATACTTTGCACCAACCAGGGTCGCAACACTCTGCGAGACGGTGTCGAAGCCGTTCTCCGAGCTGAACGATTGTGCATACCCACCCCCCGGAGACGCAGGCAGAGCCACTGCAGGCGGACTTCCTGCCGCATATACCGCCCAGTTCCACGGCCCGGTTGAGGGGACGTTGTACGTCCAACCGGTGGCATAGGCGTAGGTCGCCCCCGCATTGTTCCACCCCGTCAGGCCGTTCGTGGTACCCGACGTGAAGTTGCCGTTCAGCACCAGGTTTGGCGATGCGGTCGCCGGGCTCGACAGCATTGCCATACCAACAAACACGATCACGAGGAACAAAAGCCTTCTACAGGTGAGCACGCTATCTTCTCCTCCGTGGGTAGTCAGCAAACGACCCGAGGACCCGCTCCGCCAGTAACTGAACAAACGAGTCCGGAACGCGACTCAGCTCACCTTGCGGTAAACGAGCATGCCGCCCGCTGGCAGGTTGAAGTCAGCTCCAGGACCGCCATTCACAATCTGCCCGAGTTCGCCGGTGGTCGAGCCACCATACTTCTGGTCGTCAGAGTCGAGAACAAGCTGCCAGTGGCCATCGGGGATCGGAATGTTGTAACCCGGGAGGTTGTTGTGGTTCAGGCTCCCGATGACGATGAACTGATCGTCGCCACTGCCACGACTGAACGCCATCACCGAGTTGTCGTTGTGCGTGTATACTCGCGCAACCGGAGCATTGGCATCAAAGGCCGACGATGACTTGCGCAGTGCGATGACATCCTGACAGAAAGCAAAGTGATCACGCCGCATCTCATTCACTTCGGTCGCGACATCCGGTTTCACTGCAGCCGAGGGCGGCGATGAAGAGGTGGCCGAAGGTTCAGGCGAGCCACTGCTGGCAGGTGCGCCCTGCGGAGACTTGAGCCAGCTCCAGCCGTTATCCCAGGTGGACGGGATGCCCCACTTGAAGGAGTTGGTCGCGAGCGACTCTTCTCCCTGGAAGAACATGGGGATGCCGGGGCTCAGCATTCCGACCCCGAATGCAAACCGCGATGCAGCAGCCGCCCAGGGAGTCGGCACGGTCGGAATCTGATCACCGCTGGCTGCCGACACCGTACGCTCACCGTTCCCGACCTCATCGTGGTCGGAGATGACCGTCACCGAGTGACTCCAGTCACTGAAGTACGGGTGGTTCACCAGCTCGTCCATGAAGTGGTCCATGTCGGTGTGCTGACCGTGCGCAGCAGCCTGCAGAATGCTCGGATTGCTGTTGTCGTGCACCAGGCGATGCTGAAATTCGGTGTTCCACTCCGCATTGAAGCCGGCACCCGAACCATCAGCTTGAATCGGGTCGGTCAGTGAGGAGTCGTACGGAAACTCTTCCGCAACCGTAAACGTGTTTGGATGATAGAGCTTGATGGTGCGGTTGACCTGGCGAAGCATGTTCCAACCGTCGGAGCCAGAGTCTTGGATTCCGTGCACGAAGTCGAAGCGCAGCCCATCAAAGTGCAACTTCTCGACCTGGGCGTCGGCGTTGTCGACCACGAACTGGCGAACCGCCTTCTTGTCCCACGCGGGCATCGTTCCCCAGGGTGTGTCGAGAATCTGTTTGTTGAGCACGGGCTTGCCGTCCGGTCCGATCTGGGGTTTCCCGTCAGGACCGATCACGGGCTTGCCGTCCTGCCAGTTGAACCAGGGATCCGCGCGCCCGTCTTCCTGGGACAACGCGTTGAAGTCGCCACCAAAATGGTTGTAGACGACGTCATTGATAACGTTGAAGCCCAGACCGTGGGCGGCGTCGACAAAGCGCTGCAGCGCTTCGGTGCCGTTCACCCAGCGCCCGTTGTTGTCTTCGAAGCCGTAGTCCTGCGTCTGTGCGAAACGGGAGGTGCCGACGTATCCCCAGTCGCGCAACCCCTCCATCTCGTTGGTGGGCAGCAGTTCCAGCGTGTTCACGCCAAGCGACTTGAAGTAGTCGAGGTGAGCAATCAGATCCTTGAAGGTGGAGCGCGTCACGTTCCCTGCCCGACCGAAAACGCTCCC
>JAJXVI010000576.1 GCA_021782195.1 bacterium
AGGATTAAATAGCGGACCGGTTGGTACTGATCCGGGTTCCGGCTAACGTTGCCGCCCTCCCGTCGGGGGGACCGGAAACCGCCGACCCGCCCCCACCCCCTGAAATTCCGAAGGTTGGGGTGCCGGCATCGCAGGGCGACGACGCGCATGCCGAGCACGCACCCTGCCACGACGCGCAGCCGGCCTCCTCGCCAGTGCACGACGCGCCACGAGGCAAACCATGGTGGCTCCGCGTGGGTTCCGCGGACGGACGCACGGAGCGGCTGCTGGGTCCCCTCACCATCGACGTGGAGGAGCCTGCAGATCGATGAGAACCCTCGCTACGGTTTCAGACGCGCGTCGCGTGCGTACTCCACGCCAGGAGGACCGTCCGTGACCCTTCCTTCCTCCGCCTGTGGCGTCTGCCGCTGCTGCCGTGAGCCCCTGCCCGATGCGGCACGCTTCTGCGTTCGCTGTGGACTGCCCGCGAGCGATGCCTGCCCGGGCTGCGACGCTCCCATTTCCCTTGCTGCAGGGACCTGCGCCGCGTGCGGCATTCCGCTCGTGCACTGCGCCACCTGCGGACGCAACTACACCGTCGACCACACGCGCTGTGAAAATGTTGACTGGAACTGTCTCGAGACGCCGCTGGTCAGCGCGCACGGCACCTACGCAGGCCAGCATGGCACGCTTGGCCGCACGTCGAGCGTGGCCGGCGGTCCCCTGGCAAACGTGGGCGCCGACCAGACGGCCTGGGTCTTCGACGATCCCCAGGAACGCGTGCTGGAACTGCTGGCCGCGTACGGGCGAGCCTTCCTGGTCACGTCGCGGGGCGTCCTGTCGCTCCCGCTGCGACCTGTGGGAGCCGTCGGCGGCGCGACGCCACGTCCTCCACTCGCCGTCCCCCCAGCGGGCGCGCTCGCTCCCGTCCCCGCAACGGACGCGAGCGTCCCCCCCCAGGCACGACCCGCGCGCACTGCCCCGCTTCTCCACGCACTCAGTAACGGCGTCGTCCGTACGGAACCGCTCGTGGCACGCGGACGGGAGTTCCACCGCATTGTAGATGCCGCAGCCGGCTTCGGACAGATCGGTGTCATCGCGGAAGGTTCAGGTCAGGCGGCACGCGCCTTCGTCCTGCGCGCGGACAATGTTGCCACCTGTCAGGAGTTGCGGTTCGAGGGCAGCCCGTGCGCCGTGGCGCCGCTGCCAGACGGTCTGCTGCTCTTCGCGCGCGACGGGGAGGGCTGCCTCGTGCACCGCTTTGCACGCGGAACCACCCGACCCGACGCGAGCGCGAAAGGACCACCGCTGCCCCCGGCCGGTGTATCCCCGGTCGTGCCTTCGGAAGGGTTGTGCGTGATCGTGAACGCGGCGGACGGCTCGGTGTACCGACTCGACGTGTCGTCGCTCGAGTTCACGTCGCTGCTGAGCGGTCCGGCACAACAGGCCGGACCACCTGCCCTGGGGCCGCGTGGCGTCTACGTGCTCACGCGAGAGCGAAGCAGCGCGGTCACCGTCTGCCACCAGATCGATCTGTACACGAACGAAGTAGACGCCGTGAGCCTGCCGCTGGGCACGGACCTGCGACTCAGAGGGGCAGGCCGGACACGGCTGGTCTACGAGACCGCCCGCAACGCCTACCGGGCCGTGCGTATCGACCCATGGCCGGCTCGTTTACAGAGCGAGACGATAGTCAGACCGGCAAACGAGGAGATCACTTCCGACCTGGTGCTCGACAACGCCACGACCCTCGACCTCATCCTCTGCACACGAGAGAGCGGACGCGGCGATCTGCGACTCGTCCACTTCGACGGGGAGATCGTGCTGCGGGGGGCGTTGGAGGAAGGGACACGATTCGCCGCGTGCGACGACCACATATTCTGGTGGAACGATGGGAGAGTGGAATGCTGCAAGTTGAAGTGAACGCGCCGAGCGCGCAGACCACGAAACAGGGCGATACGTCCGACGCAAGCGCGCCTCATCGTCAGTCAACGCGATCGTCCCTCAAGCGATCGACCCGTCTGCGCCTGACGCCGCAAACCCTGGCACTTCTGGTGGCGTGGCTGTGGATCGCAATGTGCGGGGGAGCTCTGGCAGGGGTACCGGGCCCGCAAGACGCAGGATTGGGATTCAATTTTCCGCAGTTCACACGCCGCATGACCGCCGCTCAACCGATGCTGTCCCACCGTCCGACGCATTTCATCTTCTGCGTCGACGTATCGGCGTCGGTCGGAGACGTGCTGCTGGGATACTGGCGAACGAGTATCTACGAGCCCATGCTCGAAAATTTCATGGTGGCCGGAGACAGGCTCAGCGTCATCCCATTTGGGAAGCAACCCTGGTGGAAGCGGGCCCACATCGACCTGCCCTACACACGCGCGCAGCGCGCGTATCTCTATGCCGGGTCCTTTCCGACACGGGTCCGGTCGTCCCGTTACCAGGGCACCGACATCTACGGGTCCGCGGCCGACGTCCTCGCGCAAGCGCGAACCAGGGGGTGGACGCGCACCCAGAATCTGGTGATGATCATTCTCACCGACGATCAGATCCAGGACGCCTCACCCGCCTCGACCTCACGCTTTCACGCCCTCAGCGAGCAGTTGCTTGCCGGCGGATCCGATGTAATGCGGTTGACCTGGACCGGTGGAAGCAAGCCGCGAGAATACACGCTTCTCCTCTTCACGAACCGTTTCCCGAGCACGGCAACGCTCAAGGCGGTACGCAGTCAGCAGATCGCGAACGAACGACGCACCCCGCAAGCAGGGAAACAGCCTGAACCCGCGGCGGAGCGGACAGGTGGCAACGCCCAGGGCAGACTCCCCGGCACAATCGCCCCCTCCCGGAATGGAGGCAGTCCTTCCTCGCCTAAGGCCGGCGCCTCTTCCTCGCCGAAGGCCGGCGCTTCTTCCTCGCCGAAGGCCGCCCCTTCTTCCTCGCCGAAGGCCGCCCCTTCTTCCTCAAGCAATCAGGC
>JAJXVI010000577.1 GCA_021782195.1 bacterium
GACGAAACCATCCGCACGCCTGACGCTCGGCCTCGTATTTGCCCTGGCCTCCGTCGGCGTCGCGCGCTCCGCACCGCTGTTCGACCCGCTTGTCAGTGAGGCGCAGCTCCCATCCCCCTACGTATGCGCGAAATTTATTCCAATTTCGGTCTCCAGAGTACCCGCCAAGAAAGTGAAAAAATCGGCTCCACACGCCACTCCCGTTGTAAAATCCCACCCTCTTGCCGTGCACGTCCTTCGCGTGACGGCGTCGGCGTATTCGCTCCACGGGCGCACGGCGAGAGGCACACGACCGTCACTGGGAACGATTGCCGTCGACCCGAGGCTGATCCCGTTGGGCACCCGCGTCTTTGTACCGGGCTATGGCTGGGGACGAGCACTCGATACAGGCGGGAGCATCCACGGTTGCGTCATCGATCTCTGGATGCCTAACGTCGCACGGTGCTACCGGTGGGGCGTGCGCACTGTCAAGATACTCGTGGAAACCGTCGAACCCCCGCACGTCGCCGTGCACAGACCCGTGCACATCGCACGCCACGACCGCCACATCAACCGGCACGGTCGGCTCTTTCCCATCGAACTGGCCAGCCGCAAGGGTCGCATTCTTCGCCCGCACGTCACCAGAACCGCCAGAAGGCATGTGGCTCGACACTGCGAACATCACAGCAAGTAGTGGTGCACGCTGCCCGGTGCCGCGCTGCGGTCGGCGATGGCCTGCCGAGCACCCATCCCATCGCCGGACTCAGCATTCCGGATGATACACGTGAGGAACGCAATGAGAAGACTTGTCATTGGAGTCACGGGAGGGTCGGGCTCGGGAAAGACCACCGTCGTGCGCCGCATCGTTGAAAGCCTGCCCAAGGACAGCGTGGTCGTCATCCCTCAGGACGCGTACTACCGAGACAACAATCACCTTGCTTTCGAGGAGCGCGGCAGAATCAACTACGATCATCCTCTGGCTTTCGACAACGAGCTGCTGATTGAGCACCTTGAAAACCTGCGAGGTGCCCAGTCGGTCAAGCAGCCAATCTATTCCTTCATCACGCATTCAAGGCTCCCCGACTGCCTGCAGGTCGAGCCAAGACCATGTATCATCGTCGAAGGAATCCTCATCCTTGAAGATGAGCGCCTGCGAAGACTGCTTGACATCAAGGTGTTCGTGGACACCGACCCGGACGTCCGCTTCATTCGAAGGCTACAACGCGACATCGTGCAACGTGGACGTTCAGTGGAGTCGGTCATCGAACAGTACCTCCACACGGTACGACCGATGCAGCTACAGTTCATTGAACCGACGCGGCGTTACGCCGACGTGGTGGTCCCTGAGGGTGGAGACAACGAGGTTGCAATCAACCTGCTGGCGTCACGCGTCCACTACCTGCTGGCGGAGTCCTGACTACTTCGGGGTATCGTCAATGTACTTCCCCGTGTCGTCCTTCACCAATCGGCGCAAGCCGCCCCGCTTGAAATGCTCCCGAGTGAGTGCCTCGCCAAAATGTGTACGGGGCAGCACACTGGCGCCGGTGATCACGCGGAAGATCGTCTGTCCGCAAGATGGACACGCGGTCAAGCGCACGTCGTCCATTCGTTGCACGACGTCGAAGTTCTCGCGACAGCCATCGCACGAAGTTTCACGGTCAACAGCGCGGTAGGTGTAGACAGGCAATGTGTTTCTCTCCTCGTACAGGTCGGGCATATCGAACCCGCCCGCGCCCGTGATGTTTGCCACGCCCATTCCGGCTCCCTCCCGTTCCGTCGAGATGACCTGAGCCGAAGCTGCGCCGGCATCAAGAGACGGGGATGGGCCCGGTTCGCACTCCTTCTCGGACAGCACCCCAGGCGCAGCTGAGGTTTCGTTAAGATTCCAGAAATCTGGGTATGCTGGAAACAAGCAAGGACGCTTCCCTCTAGGACAAGACCTGCACGGGTTGCTGCCCCTTCGCATTGTTCTGGAAAGGCCACGTACACTCAGCCAGTCAGACGCTGCGTGCAGAACTTGGAGACAAATTGAACTTCGGGTGGCGGGGGCGTTGCCGCAGATGAGAAGCAACACGTCGCAAACCGAGCGACCGGCGGGGAAGCAGGGGTAACTTGCGCACGGAGGTCAAGGTGAACATGTGCAGAACCTACCGCCTGCTCGTACGATCACTCACCAATCCAGACGAGAACCGCGTCGACGTCGCCGGTGAAATGGACCTCGCAAGCACTCCGACCGTCGGGTATGCACTGCGCAGCCATTTCGAGTCCGGACACACGCGTGTGGACCTTCGCATGCGACATGTGACCTTCATCGACTCAGCAGCACTTGAGTTGCTCGTCGAAATGATTGAAGAAGGACGAGGAATGGGATCCGAGGTTCGCGTTGTCGAACCATCAGCCTCGGTAACGCGCCTGCTCGCGGTGCTCGACGTGAGAGCAAACCAGGTGCTGGACCCCGGCCTGCCGGTTCTTTCCGCACCAACTCCACCCGAACGGCCAGACCTCACAAGGGAAAGGCGTTGCACCGCCCCATACCGGAGAACTCCGCTACCCCCACCGACACCAGCGAGCATCCTTCCGGTCACGCGATGCAGAATGCCGCAGCCTCTGAGCACGGCCGCCAGGGTCGCCAGCGCAACCTGGGAGTCGGGTCCGACAGATTGGAACAGGCGCCGAAGGTGCAACTTCATCACGGTGGCGGTGCTCCAGGAATCGCCCTTCGACGCACGACTTCGGATCAGTGGAGACCTCGACACAACGGGAAGCAGCGTTCTACGAGGAATCGTGCACGATCTTACCAGCGAAGGCCCTCAAAAGGTCACGCTCGACCTGGAGCACCTGCGTGTCTGCAACCACGATGGGTGGGCGTGCATCGCGACAGCCATCGAAGAACTCCAGCGTGGGAACAAGCTGGTGGCCGTCTCCGCCACACGCTCTGTTCAGAGAATCCTCAAGCACGAAGGACTCAT
>JAJXVI010000578.1 GCA_021782195.1 bacterium
AGGGTCGCGGGGGGACTTTGACGTGAGCGTCGGCATCCGCGTCCCCGAAGTTCGTGTGGGAGTCGTTCGGTGTCGCGCTGTCGGCGGCGGTCGGGGTGGGGAAGGCGGTCGGGGTGGGGAAGGCGGTCGGGGTGGGGAAGGCGGTCGGGGTGGGGAAGGCGGTCGGGACCGAGACCGTAGGGGACGGGGCGGGTGCGGTTCCCGGCGGGACGTCGTCACCGACTGGCGCGGTTCCCGGCGGGGTGTCGTCACCGACGGGTGCGGTTCCCGACGGGGTGTCGTCACCGACTGGCGCGGTTCCCGGCGGGACGTCGTCACCGACTGGCGCGGTTCCCGGCGGGGTGTCGTCACCGACGGGTGCGGTTCCCGACGGGGTGTCGTCACCGACCGGTGCGGTTCCCGACGGGGTGTCGTCACCGACCGGTGCGGTTCCCGACGGGGTGTCGTCACCCTGGATCATTCGCAGATATGCGCTTGCCGAGTCCTCTCCGGACGTGGAGTCGAAATCGTTTGCCATGCTCACTCCAGTGGCGAGGGATGTGTGTGCAGCCAGAGAGTGAGATGGGGGCTGGCATCTCTGGCGGGACGTACGACGATTGTCGCGTCACGGTGCGCCGATACCGGGCAGGTACCATTTCGAGATCCGGGGCAAGATGCCTTCTACGCTCGGTGCGCCTGGCGCCGGTCAAGGGGTTACGTAGGGCGCAATCCGACTGAAGGTGCGTGGCCCGAGTCGTGGTACGCGGCGCAGGTCGTCAAGCGAGACGAACGGGCCGTGCTGTTCGCGCCAGGTCACGATCGCTTCTGCAAGGGAAGGTCCGATGTGAGGTACGCTTTCAAGTTCGATCACGGAAGCCGCATTCAGTGACACGGGATGCGCGGCAAGCGTGGCCGGTTGCTCCTTGGTTACTCGAATTGATGCGCCTTCCATCGACACGGGGAAGCCGAGGGCCGGGGTGTGCGGCGTAGGAAGAGGAGCGGGGGGCGTTCCAAAGCGTGTCCCGGACGACGTCACGTGGGTGCGTACACCGCGACCAGGGGAGGGCGTGCTCGCACCGGGTTGGGCCGGGTCGACAACCGACGGGGTGTCGGGTACAACGAGCATTTCTTCGTCGACCAGATAGCTGGCCAGGTTGACCCTGGGGAGGTCCGCGGTTCTCGTGGGGCCACCCGCCAGGGCAACGGCTTCGAATGCGCGCGCTCCGACACGGAGTCGATAGACCCCGGGTCGACGTACAGCCCCCGCCACGTCGACAAAGATCACGCCCGCCTCGACCAGGGCGGCTGCGGCTTCGGGCAACCCCACCGGGACCGGCCCAGGCGATGGAGAGGCCTGGCTCGGGTGGGGAGATGCTGACGCCCTGCGGCGGGTCTTGCGGGTCTCCCCTGACCGTGCTTGTTTCTGTCGACCGTGCGTGACCTTTTCGAGCCGTTTCGAGCCGCCGGCCTTTCTGTCGTTGCGGCCGCCTGACCGGCCGCTGACCGAGTCGCCGGCGTGCCCACCACGCACGGGTGAGCAGTGGGGAGTGAGGTCGGGGTGCCCCTCAGGAACCCGTGCGCCGAGATACGGCCAGGCGATGGTCACGACCGCGCCCGCCACAATCGCACCGAGCCACCCGACGAGCGTACGATGCTGGCGCACCATGCTCTCCATCGATTCGCACGTGCGTTCGACGACTTCAAGGAAAGTCAGGAGATCCGGACGCATGAGGGCCTCCTTTGCGCTGTTCCGGACTGCGTTCGCTGGAGGTGACCGTGGCGTCACACCCTCACGCGCCGGGGCTGACGCCATCATGAACCGTTCGAGTTGCCGGATTCTTGCCGGGATGTGAACCCCTGTTGAACGGCATGTTGAAATGCTGGGTGGAGAGGATCAAGCGCAGTCGTCAAGAAGTCGTCTCAGCATATGCCTACCTCAGATTCTTCCCAGACCACAGCTTCATCCGTCAACACGGTACCTGCGACTGAGCCCGAGCGCTCGTTGTTCGAGGTCCGGCATTTCCTGCGCAAGGCCGACCACGACCGAGCGCTGGCGCTGCTGGGCCAGCTTCTGTCGCGCTTTCCTCATCACGTTGAGGTGATACGGGAGCACATCCGTTGCCTCAAGGACGCCGGACGCCTGACAGAGGCCGTGGAGATCTATGGGTATCGGCAGGAACATGAGCCGCTTGTTGCGCTGTGGCAGTACGCGCTTGGTTTTGCGTATTCGTGGATGGGTCCCTCGTACAGGGAGGCGGCGGTTGAGCTTTGTACCCGGGCGCTCGAGCTTGATCCCACGCTCAAATGGGCTTGCTACAACATCGGCTTCGTCAGGCACGAGATGGGTGACGTGCCCGGTTCGGTCCATTACTACGAGAAGGCGATCCAGATCGACCCCAAGAACGATACCGCCTACGTCTTCCTCGGACAGGTCTACAAACAAGAAGGGCGCAACGACATCGCCGAGCGTCAATTCCAGAACGCCATCCAGGCGAACGGCAACAACATCACCGCACTCAGGGAACTCAAACTCATCTCGGACAAGAAGGAAAAGGAAAAGGGGATCTTCGGCAAGATCCTCGGGATCGGTTCGCAAAAAAAACGATAGCGCGGCTCCGGGCGAATCGCCCGCTCGGCGTGACGACATTTTGACCGATTCTCCCCCTTGCTTTCGATCGATCATTCCGCTAACCTTCAGCCCATGACCGACGAACAGCCAGAGCTTTCGATCATCGTACCTCTCTTCAACGAGGACCCCGAGGTCTTTCGCATCTGCTGCGCCTCGATAGCGGCGAGCGCATATCTTCGTTACGAAATCATCGTCGTCGATGACGGCTCCTTCTACGGATACGAACAGATCGCGCGAGGGTTCGGCTTCACCTATCTGCGGATGAGCGGCAACTCGGGGGCCGGCGCTGCGCGCAACGCGGGCGTGCGGGCTTCGCGGGGAAGAATCCTCGTCTTCCT
>JAJXVI010000010.1 GCA_021782195.1 bacterium
TTTGCTCCCCTGGCTGAAGACGGCATGAATTCGTCGGGCCTGGAGGCTGTCGTCAAGGGGCTTCCCGACCTAGCCTCCGTCCGTCCGGCGCGTGGCGACAGGGTTCTTCTCACCATCACGGTTGGCGGAAACGATCTGCTTGGATGGTTTTCCGGCTCCTCGCTCCTTGCAGACTCCCTGGAGCTTGCACTGCGGGGATTTTCGCTTCGGATGGACCGCATCATCGATCGCCTGCAGTCGTTGTACTCAAACTCGGTGCTGGTGCTGGCCAACGTATATGATCCCAGCGACGGTAGCGGTCATCTGCAGAGCGGCGTCGACATCAGCCGCATACAGTCGATGCATCACGCGTTGAACGACACGATTCGAGAGGTCGCGCGTCGGCACGGGGCGGCGCTGGCCGACGTCTATCATCACTTTCTTGGACACGGAATGCGAGCAACGGATCCGGGTGCGCCTCATTATCACAAGGACGATCCGACGGGATGGTACGTCTTCGACATCGAGCCCAACGCACGAGGAGCCTCAGAGATCCGACGTCTGTTCATGGAGGCCATCGTATGAGTGAAACACCCCGGTCTCGACGCTTTCGTACAGACTGGCTGCGACCCAAGCGCCTTGATGCCAGCAGCTTTGACCTGGGCTGGAAACTGGATGACGACGACGTCATGCAAACGCTTGTTGAACATCGTCCCGCGCCACTGCTGTTCAACAAGGGTCCACCCGAGCGCATCATGCTGGATCTGGAACGCATCGGTGTCCTGGAGCACTTGCGGCGACTGGGTTA
Organism: bacterium; assembly: GCA_021782195.1. GTDB lineage: Bacteria > Vulcanimicrobiota > Xenobia > RGZZ01 > RGZZ01 > JAJXVI01. The sequence continues at coordinate 788 of JAJXVI010000010.1, forward strand.
TGACGGTTTTTCGCCACAGTTTGCCGGAGAAAACCTTTTTGAGTCGCGTTTCTCGCTTGTGGGAGAGCATCCCGAGGTAGAGGGGGCATGCCTGCTCGTGGACATTCGTACGCACACAGGCGAACTCAAGGGCGATTGCCCGCTCACCGGTCAACCCGTCTGCCTGCGTGCCATCGTTCTTGACTGGCTCAATCTGCAGGATCCAGCACGTCCCCTGACGGTTGACCGGGTGGCACTGCCCGGACAGACCCATCCGGGGCTTGGAATCTTTCGCCGGGCCCAACGGCTGACGATTGGCTATTTGCGGGAGACCGATTACGACGTCGCAGTCAACGTCCCAGAATACTTCCACAATGCGGTGCTCTACTCACGCTATCACCGCTTTTTCCTTCCCGAGCGGCAGGGACGTTTTCTGGCCCTCAAGCGCGATCTTCTGTCCTACGGCCTGGGACGCGCCTCCCACGCTCTGGCGTCGCATGACCACGAGGATCGGGTGGTACTGCAGGAAGACGGTTCGATCGTGCAGTGGACCCCTGCGGAGCAGATGCTGGGGCTCTCACGCAGTATGCAGGAATACTTTCGAGATGCTCGTTACACGCGTGCAGTAACCGAGGAGATGGAGCGCAATCACTATCGACTGGTCAAGCGCGAGGCGTGAGGGGCAGACGTTGTCTGCCAGGAGCAGGGAGCGGACACCTGCCGGCCACGCCACGGTGCGGACGCCGGCGCAACGTGGACGGTACGAGGCTTAGAGCGCGGCGACGCTCCTTCGACGGGAGTACAGAAGACCCAGTATTGCGGTCCCGAGCAGCAACGTCGGGGTTCGAGCTTCGGGCGCAGTTGCGTTGATGGTCCCCTGGAAGCGGACGCCGTCGATGAGGTTGTCGGAGGCCGTCATTGTGATGGTGAGTGTGTTGAGATTCTGTCGGAAATACGAGAGATTGTTCGTGGTCAGCGCCGAAAGGGAATAGATCCCGGATCCAGATGCAATCACATTGCCGTTGAGCGCGATTGTTCCGGTATCGTCAATGCACCAGGAACCGTTCAACGTTATCGGGTCGCTCAGATTATACCCTGCCAGGCTGAAGGTCAGGTTGAACGAGTAACCGGCGACGCCCGGGGTTGAAATCGTGGAGGGTGTCTCGCTCAACCACGACGAACCCACGAAACCGTTGCTGGCGGTGTTGGTCTCCCAGGTCGGGTATCCCGAGTCGGCCGAGCCGTTTCCAACCACGTAGGCGTTGGCGCCATTGCCGGACGTGCTGTTCGTGACGGTCCAGTTGCCATCAATCGTATCGTTGGCCAGGGCAGTACCCGTCGCTGAAAACCCCGTTCCCGCGAGCGTGATCACCGCGGCGGCAGAGGCCCCTGTGCGTGCAACAAGAAGCACCCCCACCGCGATAAGGAAACATAGCGCTTTTTTCAGAGCCATCATACTGCCACCCTGACCCTCCCACGTCTTCACTGCAAACCGTTCCACGACCAAATTCTATACCGCGGTTTGTTGTCCTGCGGCGCGCCAGCAGTTTCTCTGGCGAGGATCCGGACTGCCGGGGGGGGACGGCGCGCACAGGGTCGCCGGGCGCCGTAAGGTCGCTTTGCGTTCACGTGTTCGGTGCGTAGCGTGCGAGCAGAAGCAATCCCAGGCTGTCTTCAAGAAAGGCCTCCGGCCGGTGACGACTGTGTGCCGGCATCCTGCCCTCGGTCAGCAAGGCAGCTCCGTGGTTGAGTCTGGCGCGGACGGCGCCTGCCACGAGATCGCAGACCACGGTACGGAAGTTCTCGGTGGCTCCCGGCTTTTTTCGCTCTTCGAGATGTGCATAGGAGGTGTGGTGTGCGTCCAGCCGGAAGCAGGTGTCGCCGCTGTCACGGCCGTCGCGGAAGTAGACGTCGCAGAGCAGCACGGGGGAGTTTGTTGAACTCGAGAAAGGGCTGTTCATGCTTCCCAGTCGCACGCAGAGATCCGCGCTTGCGAGCCGGTCCCGGGCCTGCGCGTCCTCGATGCTGTTTTCAACCCAGCCGGCACTGAGCAACAGCACGTCTTCCCACGCCACGCGCGTGTGCTCACCGTCACCGGGCAGGACCACGTCAATGGCATTGGCGTCATACTGAAGATGGGTGACGGTGCCCGTCCGGTGAGGCGAGATCATCTGGTCCGCGGGCACGGACAGCACTGGCATGCTGGCACGCGCCATACGTTCGGCGAGTTGGCCCGCAAGATCGCATCGCATGTCACGAATCACGATCGAACCGGTGTGGCGACCAAGAACCGCTTCCGCGTCAACCACCTCGAGGCCCGTCACCTCGGTGAGAAGTTGCGTCATCACCAGTGCATCGCGATGGCTCTCGCCCATCTGCACCAGCGTCATGCCTTCCGGATCGTACAGTTGTGCGGGGTCACTGATTCTGTCCATGCGCTCGACTTCATTGAAATCGCCCTCGCTCCTGCCGGTTCCAGGGAGTTCGTGTGGTGCTTCAGAAAGTCGTGGAAAGCGACCTCGCGAAACACCCCTTCCTGCTTTTCTGCTGGATGCCACGCGGTGCAAGGTCCAACCACCGCAATCACCAACGCAGCCATCTCCTGCTCCTCCGCAGGATGTCACGCGCTGCCAGTTCCTGGCGGGAGGCGCGAGTAAGAATGTGGTAAGATTTCCTCGTGAAGCGCTTCCAGACAAGAGACCCCCGCCTCGGATCGGCCCCCCTCTTTCCCGACGTGAACCGTCTGCGTGCCCAGATGCAGTTGAGCTGGGCACGTGAACTTGCCGTCCTTCAAAGAGCCGGGCTCTCTGACGGGATGGTGATTCTCGACGTTGGCTGTGGACCGGCTTTCGTGTCGGAGGCGCTGCTTGATGCATTTCCACGGTGTCGCGTGATTGGCGTGGAACTGGACGCGGCGATGGTTTCAAGTGCGCGCGACCGCCTGCATCGCTTCCGAGACCGGCACGCGATTGTGGAGGCTTCCGCGACGGGCCTCTTCGAACTGCCGGACGGCGCTTTCGACTTTGTGGTTGCGCGTTACCTGTTGCAGCATCTTCCATTGCCCCGTCTGGCGGTTGCCGAGATGTTTCGTGTGCTGAAGCCTGGGGGACGTGCGGCGCTGATCGATATTGACGACGCGCTGGGCGGAATCATCAGCCCGGCCTGCCCGGCAATGGGCAGGGTGACAGAGCAGGTGCGGCGTCGCCAGGCCGCATACGGCGGAAATCGTGAGATAGGGCGTCAGCTTCCCAGCCTCCTCGGAGCTCACGGCTTCGAACGGGTGGCTCTTGAAATTCTGGCGTTGGACAGTCGTGAAGTCGGTCGCGACGCCTTTGCGGTGCTGTTTGACGCGGTCTGGCACGAGGGATTGCTTGCCGACGGGTGGATCACTGCAGACGATCTTGAAGGCTGGCGCGCTGAGACCGCAAACCTCCTGGGCGGGCCTGACGCGTTCATCATGGAGCTCATCATGATTGCGCACGGGTCGAAGCCGGCGATTTGCGGGTAGGGTAGGGGCGGGCCGGAGTGTTGCTCGCCCGGGGGGCCTGGCGAGCGGGTTCGAGCGGTGCGGTTCGATGCCCTGGACGTTTTCCTACGGTGCGGGTGCCGCGACGATCGTGACCTGTCCCACCACCGAAATTCCGTCGGGCACGAGTTCCCGTATGCTGTGGTTGGCCAGGCGGATGGCCGCGAGACCGTGACCGATGACGGTCAGGATCCGCCCATCTCGCGGCGTCCAGGCCAGCCCGTGAGCGTGGGCCGGGAGGAAGAGTCTCGCCTGAACGTCCAGCGTCGTGGGATTCAGGGTCCAGGCACCCGTGCCGTAGAGGAGCGCGAGGAAGCGACCGTCGGGAGAAGCCGTGAGCACGGGAAGAGGCGAAGGGGAGACTTTTCGCAGATCGGTGCGTGGCACGAGGTCGACGAGGTGGGCGGAACCGCGCTCGGGGCACCAGTCCGCAAGTTCCCACGGTCCCTCTCGGAGTGCGGGATTGGGTGTGGGGGTAGCCTGGGCGTGCGCCGGCGATCGCCGCTTCGGGGACGCTGCCGTGCGCCTTCGTTTCCCCGACCGGGCTGCTTTCGCCGGCGTCGCGTCGTGGGCGACCGGGACAGACCGCATGCGGGGGACGTCGCTCGCGGCGTACACGCGGGAAGCATCGGGAAGCGCGGTTGCCACGGCAATGGAGAAGGGAAGGGTGAGACTTCGGAAGCATCGGAGCGCACCGGTCGGTTGAATTCTGAACAGGCAGACACGCTGGCGCTCGACGCCGCACGCGACGGTCTGGCTTCCTCCGACGATCGTACCGCGAAATCCTGGGACCGTGCGCTTCAAGAAGCGATTGGCGCGCAGATCGTAGAGTCGGGTACCTCGTCGGGTCTGCACGAAGAGCCAGCGGTTTCCCGGAAGAAGGGTCAGGAGGGGTTGGCCGTACGGGGTGAGGAGGCGGCCCGAGAAGTCGGTCTCTTTCGTGATCTGCCCGGTGCGCGGGTCGATGATGCGCAGTCGCGACTGTTCACCCCCATCAACCACGATGAGGCGGTGCCCGTCGGAGGTGACGGCGAGGCCTGTACGTCCCCGCCGATCCCGCACGGGGAGAGCGAAGAGGATGCGGTCGGTGTCGATGTCGATGGCTTCGAGCAGATGGCTCCGGAACGATGTGACGTAGGCCCAGGTGTGTGAGACTCGGGCGCGTGCGGTGAGGGAACCGGTCGCGACTGCCAGCACGACGGCGAACAGGAATGCTGCCAAGCGGACGACGGGTTGATGCCCGCACGGAGCGGTTGCGGGTGCACAGCCGGAGAGAGGCGTGTTCGGGCGAGGAGGGGGCACTGGTCCGGAGAAGACGTGGTGGAGAGCAGACACGAGGCCTCGGAGAGAGGTTCCTTTCCTTGCGTTGAACGCCAGGCGCCTGGCCTTTCGGCTCGGAGCCTGCTTCCTTTCCATAGCGCGATGAGTGACTCCTGGCCGTTTCCCTCTTTCACGCGCGGTTCGTTCCTGCCAGGAGAGCGGCGACTCGTCGCGAACGAACGTAGGCGCGTCTGTCTTGAGGGAAGACGACGAGGGCATTTCGACAAACCATGTTCTGGCGCACCACGCTCATCGCTGCGCGTTCCTTGCGGCGCAATCTTTTGCGGACCCTGCTGACCATGCTCGGGGTCGCCATCGGCGTGGCGGCTGTGATCAGCATGCTCGCGATGGTGAGTGGGGCCACGCTTCGTGTGCAGTCGGCCGTGGCTGGCATCGGCGTTCATGTTTTGTTTGTATTGCCCAGGCCGCCTCGAAGCGCGGGGGTGAGTCGAGGGTATACGGTCAAGGCAAAGCTCGTGCCGGCTGATGTGACGGCCATTGTAAAGGATTGCCCGGCCATCGTGGCAGCTTCGCCGATCGACATGACGACCGCACAGTGTGTGTATCAGGACCGCAACTGGTCGACGTTCATTGTGGGAAGCGGGCCGGACTACCCGTATGTGCGCAACATGAAGCTTGTGGCCGGGCGCTATTTTGCTGACGACGAAGTGCGCGCAATGCGGCGCGTGTGCGTGTTGGGCTCGTCAGTTGCCGATCATCTCTTTGGTGACGTGGACCCGGTCGGTTCGGTCATTCGTATCAAGCAGGAACCGTTTGTCGTGGTTGGAGAGTTCGCCTCGAAAGGAGGAAGCGGCATGGGCGTCGATCAGGACGATCGCGTCTACGCACCCGTCAGCACGGTGATGACGAGCATCGACCACCAGCCCTATCTCGACTACGCCATGGCATCCGCGCGCGACGAGGCTGCGGTTCCCATCGCAAAGCGTCAGATTACCGCTCTCTTGAGACAGCGCTGGCACGTTCCTGAACACACCCCGAACAATTTCGAGATTTTCACGCAAACGCAGATTGCACAACAGGTCAACGCGGAGGGGGCCATCATGACGCTTTTTCTCGGTGGTGTGGCCGCGATTTCGCTGCTGGTGGGGGGGATCGGTATCATGAACGTGATGCTGGTTTCGGTGACCGAGCGCGTGCGCGAAATAGGCATCCGCATGGGCGTGGGAGCGCGCAGCCGGGATATCCTTCTGCAGTTTCTCACCGAGGCGCTGGTTCTCTCAAGCGCAAGCGGTGTGCTCGGGGTGATGGCCGGATATGCGATTGCATCTCTTGCCGCGCATCTCTCGAAGTGGCCGTTCCACGTTTCGTCGGCATCCATCCTGCTTGCGTTCGGTTCTTCCGTGGCGGTCGGAGTGTTTTTCGGGATCTTTCCGGCCTTCAAGGCTTCGCGCCTCGATCCGATTGAAGCGTTACGGGTCGACTGAGCCTCGGAACTTCTTTGCGCTTTCAGAAAACCGTGCGGCGGCGGGGACGCCTGGTGGCGAACCAGCGCGGTTTGCGAGAATCAATCGGGAGCGTTGCGCCGGAGCATGCGGTCGACTTCGGTCATCAGTTCCTGCGGGTCGTACGGTTTGTGTAGAAACGCATCGGCACCCAGTGCCAGCGCCTGAGCGCGGACATCGCGCTCAAATACCGAGGACGCGACGATGACGGGGAGTTTCTCGAATCGCCGATCATACTTGAGCAGGCGCGTAACGGCGAGTCCAGACAGGGTTGGCATGATGATATCAACCAGGATGAGATCCGGCGGTTTTCTGTGAACCGATCGGAACAACGCAAGACCGTCCGTGAAGCAGGTGACGTGACACTCACCGAGCTTTTCGAGTACGGCTGTGGCCAGCAGCGTGTCTTCCGGTGTGTCCTCAGCCAGATATATCTCTTTCACGGGGTCTACCCTCCGAAATGGGAAGCGATGTTGAGGAACGGCATTCCGATGACGATGACGAGCCCACCGATTACAATGCCAACGAACACGACCAGAGCGGGCTCCAGGACCGACAGCAGCACCTGTATGCCACTTTCCACCTTGGATTCGTACATTTCTGCGAGGCGGTCGAGCGTGCGATCCAGGGCGCCGGTCTCCTGACCCGCGGCGATCATTCCGACAAGCATCGGCGCGAAGCCGCCGCACTGACGTAAAGCCGTCGCCAGTGGTTCGCCGTTTTCGACGCGAGATTTCACGTTGCGCACGAGGGTGGTCTGTGGGGCTGAATCCATGGCATTGGCCACGAGGTCGAGCGCTTCGCCCAGAGGAACCGCGCTTGAATACAGGGTGCCCAGGGTGCGGCAGAATCTTGCCATCCTGATATTTCGAATGAGGGTCGAGATTATGGGGAGGTTGGAGATGGTCGTATTCAGGGCCCCGTACAGACGTGGTTGCATGAGCGCATGTCGTATCCCCCAACCGAGCAGTACGAGTGTCGTGAGGAGCAGAAGGAGGTTCGTTGACAGGATGGTGGCCAGGTGAACGAACAGTCGTGTCAGAGGGGGAAGATTTGTGCCCATTTCTCGGTAGACGCTCTCCACCCTCGGGATGCCAAACAAGACAAGCACGCCGACGAGCACGGTCGCGACGCCAAGAACGATGCCCGGATACACGAGCGCTCCGCGTACCTGCCTGCGCATTTTTTCTCTTGCCTGTCCGAAGTCAGCGAGTCGCCGCAGCATGAGGGGCATCTTTCCTGCGGCCTCTCCGGCTGCCACCAGGGCAAGATAGAGCGGATCGAAGTAGCGTGGATGTTTCTTGAGGCTGGCGGAGAGCGACATCCCTTCGGTCACCGACGTTAGGATCTCGCTCACCACACCGTTGCGGACAACGTTCTCCTCATCTTCGGCCAGGATCAGGCTCAGGGCGCTGTTCAGCGAGACGCCGTTGTCGAGCATCTCCGCGAGTTGTTCGGTGAACAGCAGCCTGTCTTCAGAACCGAACCCACCCCTCGAAAGTAACCCCAGGAGCCTGTTGGACGACTTTATGGGGTCGAGATCCGTTACGATATCGAATTTTTCGCTCAGGAGTTTGAAGGCGGTTGTCTTGTTCGGGGCTTCCACGATGCCAGTGGAAGACTTTCCCTCCTGGTCCCGAACGCGATATCTGAAACGAGGCATGGGGATCAGTCCTCCGTTGCCAGCGCCAGGACCTCCTGGAGGCTGGATTCACCCGTCAGGTAGCGTTGACGGGCGTTTTCGAAAAGCGAGGTGAACTGCCTGTTCTGCTGTGCCGCAGTACGCAGTCGAATGACGTCGAGGTTGCGACTGGCGAGCCGTCGCAGTTCACTCGTCATTTCCAGAAGTTCGTAGACCGCGATCCGCCCCCGATAGCCAAGTCTGCCGCATTCGTCACATCCTGAGGCTCTGCACGGTGTGGCACGTTCAGGGAGAGCGGAAAGCCGGAGGGCTTCAAGTTCAGAAGAAGTGGGAGGAGCGGACTGCTTGCAGTTTGGACAGAGGCGCCGTATCAAGCGCTGGGCCAGTACCCCGTTCAATGCGCTGAGTACCACGTAGGGCGCGAGTCCCATGTCAATGAGTCGCGTGATTGCCTGGGGCGCGTCGTTGGTGTGCAGGGTTGAGAGCAGCACGTGCCCGGTAAGCGCGCTGCGCAGTGCGATTTCAGCCGACTCGGAGTCACGGATCTCACCCACCATGATGACGTCGGGGTCGTATCTCAGCACGGATCGCAGTCCTTCTGCAAACCCGAGGCCGATGTCAGGGCGAACCTGGATCTGGGTGATGCCGTCCATCTGCATTTCCACCGGGTCTTCCAGTGTGACGAACTTGCGCTCAATCGTGTAGAGTTTTCTCAGGGTGGCGTAAAGCGTGGTCGTCTTTCCCGAACCGGTCGGTCCGGTGACCAGCAGCATCCCGTGAGGTCGGCGGATCAGCTTCTCGTACTGGCCCAGCATGGCACTGCTCAGACCCAGGCTGGAAAGGTCGCGTTCCATCGCCGTAGTGTTGAGAAGTCGAATCACCACGCCTTCGCCGAACAGGTTTGGAATGACCGCGATGCGGGTGTCTACCGGCACTCCGTCAACGCGTGCCGTCATGCGACCATCCTGCGGAAGGCGCTTTTCACCGATGTCGAGGGCTGCCAGGATCTTGATTCGCGAGACGATGGCCGCGTGCATGGCCATCGGAGGGGGAGGGAAGAGGTGAAGGGTGCCGTCGACGCGATATCGCAGTTCAATGCGCGTGCCGTAGACCTCCAGGTGGATGTCGCTGGCTCCGAGGTGAACCGCCTGTGCCAGGATGTGGTCCACCATGCGTATGGCCGGCGCGTCCTTGTTCTCGACGGCTTCGTTTATCTGTGCAGCGGCGGTCTCTTCGATCTTTCCTGCGATTTCGCCGATGTTGCGGGTGGCCTGCTCGGTGCTCAGTTGGGCACGGTTGATCGCGCTTTCCAGGTCGTGAGGGACGGCGACAACCGGCTCGATGGAGAGGCCGGTCAATTGCTGGCAGTAGTCCTGTGTGTCGAGGTCAGCGGGATCGGTAACAGCCAGATACAGACTCTGCCCGATTACAAACAGGGGAAGGACAGACAGGCGGCGTGCCACGTCCTCGGAGATCAATGCCACTGCCGCCGGATCTGGAACGTAGCTTCCGAGAAGCAGTCCGGGTCGGCCGTAGAAATCGGAGAGGAGATCGATGAGTTCCTCCGCGGGAAGGAGGTGACTCGTCACGAGCCAGGTGCAGACGTCTCCTTCGTGCCGGCGTGCTTCGTCGAACTGTATCGGGGTCAGGTAGCCCGAGAGCCGGTCGATCCAGGGGAGGGCCATGCGTTCTCCTTTCAGTCGGGTCGAGCCGGAGGTTCGGTCAGCGGGTCAGGGCCAGACCCACGGCCAGTTTGAAGAGAGACGGCGGACCTGCCTGTCGGGCGGCTGGCTCGATCTCGAGGGCGTGCCACCCATCGATTTCGGTGGGAAGTTGCAAGGTTTCCGAGAGCCTTCGCGAAAGGCCCTGCCAGCTCGACCCCGCACCGCCAAGAACAGCCCGGACGACGCGGCACTGTGCGGAAGCCGTCCGCTGGTGAAAGCTGTCAATGGTACGCTTGACCTCTCCCAGCCACCGGGTCAGGAATGGCTCCAATGCAACCGTGCGTGCCGTCGCGTCGAGACCGTGCTTGTGTTGTTCCGCACTGATCCAGTCTGACTGGTTCCCCACCTGACACGCATAGGTTCCTTCTGCGCCCGCGGTCGGAAACTGCCGCTGGTAGTACGGGTTCCCGTTGCGCACCAGAACGACGTGGGTCAGGAGATGGCCGAAGCTGACCAGCGCCACAAAGTGCTGTGCAGCCTCGGGGTGGTTGTGGTTGAACTCCCGGGCCAGGGCGAGCGCGGGTACTTCGACGTTGTTCAGCTCCAGACCAAGTCGTTTGAGCATGGTTGCGTGCGCGTCGATGAGTTTTTTCTGTACGGCCACGTAGACCACGGCAGTCCGGTTCAGGTCGTTGACGAGTGGGGGGACGGTCGCAAAGGAAAGGGCCACGTCGTCGACCGCGAACGGCAGCTGCTTGGTCAGTTTTGAGGGCACTGCCATCTTGAGTTCACGTTCCGACAGTCGCGGGAGATCGAGGTATCCGCAGATCGAGCCGGCGCCCTGCACGGACGTGTTCACACTCTTCGACCAGCAGGCAGAGGTCTTCTGCCAGGTGTCCAGGATTTCACGCAGTCGTGCCTCGAGCGCGTCACCCTCCAGGACGTCGAGTCGCTGCTGGCGCTGCGGCATCAACGGTGTGCTGAACAGTTCCCGAATGCGACCGCTTTCAGCATCGGTCGCGGCCCATTTAACGGTGTGCTGGCCGATATCTAAGCCAATACTTACTTTTCGTCGGGCCCGGCCGAACATGCAAGGGCTTCCTCCGTGTTGTCGTTCGCCGTGCTCGACAGCTACCGCGGACGTGTTCCTGACTCGTTCGCTCTTTGCCGGCGGAGGCCTTCTCGACCGCTGTGCTGGCGGACGCGACCTTGGCGGGTGCATTTCCGGATTGTTTGCAATGTCTTCCCGTCCCCGGCGGTGTACGCCCTGCGCACAGAGGATCGGAGTGCCGTGATGCGAACTAGCGCACATGGCTTCGCATGAACAATTTGATCGGAGTGCGTTGGACAAACTGGCCGGCGTCGGGGGTGACGCGCTGGTCGTGCGAATGATCGATCTGTTCGTGAAGCTGTCGCCAGAGCGTCTCGAGGGTGCGCGTCGTGCCCTGGGGGAAGGCGATCTGTCGACCGTGGAGCGTCTCACGCACAGCTTGAAGTCGAGCGCTGCGAATGTGGGAGCGGTGCGCCTTCGATTTCGAGCGGAGGACGCCGAGTTGTGTGCCAACCGTGGCGAGTCCGCGTCGATTTCCGCGCTTCTTGACGAGCTTGAGCAGGAGGTGGCGCGGGTACTTCTCGACCTGCAAGCGGCACGAGCACGGCACGCGCGGTAGCCGTTCCTGCGCCCGGGGCAGCGTCCGCGCCTGCGCCCGGGGCACCTCATCTGGCGCGATTTTTTCGCGCTGAGGCTACAGCGTAAGGCCCCCGTCCACGGAGAGGACGTGGCCATTGATGAAACTCGCGTCATCGGAGGCGAGGAAGGCGAATGCGGCCGCGATCTCCTGGGGGGTCGCGAGGCGCCGCAGCGGGGTCTTGCTGCGGAGTATCTCGAGCACCTTTTCCGGAACGGTCTGCATCATTTCGGTGTTCGTATAGCCGGGGGCTACCGCGTTCACGCGCACACCCCTGGGGCCCAGTTCCTTTGCCCACGTCGTTGTCATCGCGATGACGCCCGCTTTCGTGGCTGCATAGTTGGTCTGTCCGACGTTGCCGTAGATGCCAACCACCGATGAAGTATTGAGGATGACGCCGCGTCCTCGCTCGCGCATTCGCGTGGCGGCTTCGCGGCCGCAGACGAAGACACCGCGCAGGTTTACCCCGATGACCGCGTCAAATGAGGCGTCGTCCATCTTGTGGAGCATGGCATCGCGCGTGATGCCGGCGTTGTTCACCAGGATCTCCACGGGTCCGCAGCTGCTTTCCACGGTGTCGAAGGCGCGACGCACCTGTTCGCTCTCACGCACGTCCACGACGTGACCGGAAGCGAGTTCCCCCAGTTTTTCGACGGCGGCGGCAACCGCTTTTTCTTCGAGATCGAAGAGAACGACGCGAGCGCCTTCTTCGATGAAACGTTGCGCGGTTGCGAACCCGATTCCGCGGGCTCCTCCGGTGACGACGGCGATACGATCTTGCAGGCGCATGATGGTGGCGACCCTTCGAACATTGGGACTGGAGGTGCTTCCGAAACGGGACGCCTCTCCAGGTGCGCGCACCTTGCCCAAACCACTGGCCGGCGGCGATTCGAACGGGTCGAACCGGCCGCCGAAAGTCGTGACGAGGTTCGCTGCTTCGTTCATTCAACTCCGCGCGCGGTGCACGCGCGTTGCGCGTCTCGGCAAATCACTGAAAGGAAATGGTGGCGGTTTGCCGTAACAGAAGCGAATGAGCAACCCCACCTCGCAACGCAAGCGTCTGCTTTCAGGCATGCGTCCCACCGGCAAACTGCACATCGGCCACCTCCTTGGTGCCATTGAAAACTGGAGAAACCTGCAGGAGCAGTTTGAGTGCTTCTTCATGGTTGCTGACTGGCATGCGCTCACGACAGGATATCGTGACGCGGCGCGCGTGCGACAGGAGATTCGCGAGCTTGTGCTCGACTACGTGGCGGGCGGTGTAGACCCCGAACGTTGCACCTTCTACGTGCAGTCTGACGTCCCGGAAATCGCTCATCTGCATCTGCTTCTCTCGATGATCACTCCCGTCTCCTGGTTGGAGCGCACACCGACCTACAAGGACCAGGTGGAAGCGCTCGGAACTGACGTTGCGACCTATGGATTTCTGGGATATCCCGTGCTGATGACGACCGATATTGTCATCTTCAAGGCCGAGGCGGTGCCGGTGGGGCAGGACCAGGTGCCTCACCTGGAACTCTGCCGCGAAATTGTGCGTCGCTTCAACAATCTTTATCGCCCGATTTTTCCGGAGCCTCAACCTCGACTGACTCGCTTTGCCGCCGTACCGGGCCTTGACGGCCGAAAGAT
>JAJXVI010000579.1 GCA_021782195.1 bacterium
CCCGCACGCTCAGTTGGAAAGTCTGTTGCAGGCAATCCACGACGGCACTCCTCGCCGAGACACGCTTGACCTCTCCCTGCCAACCCTCCGAGACTTTCCTCTTTCTTCCGAAGACCGAGTCAAGGCCGATTCAGTTGCAATGTGGAAGGTTCCAACCCTGGCGTGTCCCCCTCCGCAGGCTGTTCGCCTGTTGCTGAACCTGCGAGCCCAGGGTTTTCGCCTCGGTGTCGATACCCTCGCCTGGACTGCAACAGCGCGCTGGTCTCTCGCTCTTGTCGCACGTCAGAAACTCCTTCCCGTGATTGAAGCGCACGGCGCAGTCGGAGACATCCAGTGGACGCCCGTGCTCGATGATGCGCGTGACGGCGCACGTCTGTCACAACTTATCAGAGCCCTTCCCAGAAGCGGCATACGAAGCGAGTCGTCACGAGAATTCCTGATACTCGAATTCGTCCGTCAGGCCGTAGACGCCCTGGCCCGACACGTAACACCGCGACAGCCTCGCAAACTACCGGTTCCTTCCTGGCCTCAAGCCCCACGAGCCTGGGTTGAGTCACTCCGGGCCGGACACCATCAGTTCATCGTTCAGTCATATGCCATGCAGGGGCTCAAGCGAGACCTCGAGCGCTGGACGCGACGCGTGCGCCTCGGCCCCGAGCCACGTCTGCACTTCACCCTGATTCCTCCTGAGGGGGACGCGACCGAAGAGCAATCATGGTCGGTTCGCGTCGCGGTCTATCCATCCGACGAACCCGATCGTCTGATCGAAGCAGCCCGCGTATGGGATGAAGATCTCGCCGACACTCCGTTTGCCTCTTACGTACGCATGCTGAAGAGCAGGATGATGGCGGAAATGGGCAAGATCTCAGCGTTGTTTCCGGCACTGGGTCGCGCTCTCCAGGATGGGTTTCCCTCAGTCATCGCGCTTCCAGCTGAAGAGGTGGGTAATTTTCTCCAGGAAACGGCTCCACTGCTACAGGAAGAGGGGAGCCGAGTGGTCACGCCTGATGAGCTTCCCACACGCCCTTCAGAGTTCCGCTTGAAAATCTCCGTGACTGAAGGCGGTTCGGGTCTTGGAGATGTTCTGAACTTCAACTGGGAGCTCGCTCTGGGAGACGAAAAAATCGACCCGGACACGTTCCTGGCAGCGGCGGAATCCCGCAAGAGCATGGTGCGCCTGAACCGACGATGGGTCATGTTCGACCCGGGCAAACTGGCTCGAGCCGCGAATCTCATCAAGACGCACAGGTCGCAGCCAACAGGGCTTGGAGATGTGCTTCGCCTGACGCTCGGCACAGAAGACGACCCCGAAGTCGAGGTCGATTTCCACGGAAGCCTGGCTGGCCTGCAAGAAGAGCAACAGATCGCAGTGCTCCCGCCACCGACCTCCTTCAAGGGAACCTTGCGACCCTATCAATTGCGTGGGCTCGCCTGGTTGCACTTCCTCCGCAACTGCGGGCTTGGCGCTTGTCTGGCCGACGACATGGGTCTGGGCAAGACCATCGAGTTGATCGCCCTGTTGTTGCGCGATCAGGAAGCTGGACGGACCGGTCCGGTCCTGTTGTTCTGCCCGACTTCAGTGGTTGGCAACTGGTACCGAGAACTTGAGCGCTTCGCCCCGTCCCTGCGCGTCTTGATCCACCACGGAACAATGCGCCTGAAGGATGAGTCCTTCCGACACGCCGCGGAACGGCACGACGTCGTCATCTCCACCTACGGCCTGGCGGCACGTGACGAGGCGCTGTTGAGTCAGGTCACGTGGGCCGGAGTCGTCCTCGACGAGGCCCAGAACATCAAGAATGCGGACACCGCGCAATCGCGTGCAGTACGACGTATGCCGGGACAGTTTCGTATCGCATTGACGGGCACGCCCGTCGAGAACCGCCTCGCGGAACTGTGGTCAATCATGGACTTTCTGAACCCGGGACTGCTTGGAACCGCACAGTCCTTTACCCGCTGCTTCGTCGTCCCGATCGAGAAGGGAGGCGACACCAGCGCCCTGAGGCGCCTCAGACGCAGCGTGCGTCCGCTGATCCTTCGGCGCTCCAAGACCGACCAGTCCATCATCAACGACCTGCCTGAAAAACAGGAAATGAAAGTGTACTGTCCCCTGACCCGTGAACAGGCCGAGATCTATCAGGCAATCGTCGATCAGATGCTCGCACGCATTTCACAGGCAGAGGGATTCCAGCGTCGAGGTCTGATCCTGACCACGATGATGCGACTCAAACAGGTTTGCAATCATCCCGCGCATGTTCTCAAGGACGGCAGTCCTCTTGCTGGCCGATCAGGCAAGCTTGCCCGCCTCGAAGACATGCTTGAAGAAGTGGTCGACGTTGACGAGCGTGCCCTGGTGTTTACACAGTTCAGCGAGTGGGGAGAGCGACTGCAGGTAAACCTCAAGGAACGTCTCGGATGCGAGGTGTTCTGGCTGCATGGCGGCACGCCACGGCTCGCACGCGACCGCATGGTCGAACAGTTCAACAGTCGAACCCGAGCCGCAGTCTTCGTTCTCTCTCTCAAGGCGGGCGGCACCGGCCTGAACCTGGTCGGCGCCAATCACGTCTTTCATTACGATCGCTGGTGGAACCCCGCGGTCGAGAACCAGGCCACTGACCGCGCCTTCCGAATCGGCCAGACACGTGACGTACAGGTCCACAAGCTCGTCAGTATCGGAACGCTCGAAGAATCCATCGACCGCCTCCTCGAGCGAAAGGTCGAACTCGCCGAGGGTGTTCTTTCTGAAGGGGAAGACTGGCTGACCGAATTGAGCACTGCTGAACTGCGCACCCTCTTTGCCCTGCGCGACAGCGAAGAAGTCATGGAGGACGCATAGGCATGAAGGAAAGTCGCTGGCTGGAAGACTGGGCAGAGATTATTGCAGTGCGGTGTCCGCCTGATCGACACGCCAATGCCAGGGCCTACGCAAGAAAAGGGAATGTGGT
>JAJXVI010000580.1 GCA_021782195.1 bacterium
CCGCCACCCAGGCCTACGGGTGGACCCGCGTCTCGGGTGCTGACGAACTGCGCGTGAAGGAGTCTGACCGAATCGCCGGCATCGTGGAAGGCCTGCGCAAGATGGGAGCGCACATTGAGGAACGACCCGGTGGCTTTGCCGTCGAAGGACCGACCCCTCTGCAGGGAGCGCGCGTCGACTGTCGAGGAGATCATCGACTGGCAATGGCGCTGGCCGTCGCAGCCCAGGTCGCAAGAGGGGAGACGGTGCTGGAGGGAGCGGAGTCGGTGGAAATCTCGTACCCGAACTTCTGGTCGATTTTTGCTCCCGGCTCGACCCTGAGCTGACTTCCCCATGCCCCGGAGTGGGCCACGACTGGACAGACATGCGATTGCCACAACGTGCACGCACCACCTCCGCAGGAGAACCACGTCACCACCAGAAGCTTGCTTCGAGCAACATCAGCAGGGGTAGAACCGTCCTGAAACGGGGTCAGGAGCACTGCTGACGGCGCTGCAGGTGCGTCGAGACCGTCTTGACGAGATTGCGGATCTTTCGCAATCTCCCGTGAATGCTCGACGAACCAGGGTGGGGTCCGCTGTTCACGGAACAGCGCGTCTTCTTCGGGTCGCACGCTTGACTGCGGCTCGGTGCGCTCAACCCCGTCGCCCGTGCTCGTGAAGCGGCATCGTGTTCACCGCCCGTCAAGCTCGACACCCACAACCAGATGTCCCCTCCTGTGCAGGGTCTCCACTCCGCCCGAGCCGTGCACACCAGAGTGTCAGAAAGGAGAGAGAATGCCAGGGGTCAGCCGGCGCAACATCTACCTGGCCGGATTCATGGGAACCGGCAAGAGCACCGTAGGTCGTGAACTCGCGCGTCTGATGGGCCGCAAGTTTGTCGACACGGACGCAGAACTCGAGCAACGCTTCGGCATGACCGTTGGCGAGATGTTCAAGGCCCAGGGTGAGCAGGCATTTCGAGAAAACGAACGCGCGCTTGCGCTGCAACTCTCCGAGAGCAGCAACCGGGTCATTGCCACGGGAGGCGGCACCCTGCTCGACGCACAGGTGCGCAGGGCGTTGCGCGAGACCGGACTCGTCATCTGCCTGTTCACCCAGCAGGAACAGCTGGTTGCAAGACTGGAACGAACCGACAAACGTCCGCTGCTGAAGGGTGAAAACATCGTGCGCAAGGTTGACGAACTCCTCCAGAAACGCAGGGAGGTCTATGACACCATTTCGATTCGCGTAGACACGACGCACCTCACCCCTCAGGAAGCCGCCCGCAAGATCTTCGACCTGCTCAAGATTCGCCAGAGGATCCTCGACCAGTTGCAGAGTCAGTACATCGTGATCTCCTGAGGGGTAGCCGCGCGTGAAACCCGGGACAATTGTGGGTGGCCGATACATCATCCGCCGCGTACTGGGCAAAGGCGGCATGGGAGTGGTGTATCTTGCGGAAGATACGCGCCAGCCAGGCCTGCGTGTCGCAGTCAAGCAAATGTCACTGTCCGCGACCGACGCCACCGCCCATGACCAGGCCGTTCTCCAGTTTCGCCACGAAGCCGAGATCCTGTCGACCCTTCATCATCCAAGCATTCCAGAAGTGTACGAGTGGTTCGAGGAACACGAGGAATACTTTCTCGTCATGGAGTTCATCAACGGCAAGGAACTCTCCACGTTCGTCGACCTGTCCGGCAGACGCCCGCCCGCCTGGTTACCCACCATCGAGCAGGTGGTGGACTGGGGATGCCAGATCTCGATCGTACTCGCCTACCTCCACAACCAGAAGCCCAATCCCGTCGTGTACAAGGATCTCAAGCCCGACAACCTGATGCTGACGTCGGACAACACGATCAAACTGCTCGACTTCGGAATTGCGAAGTCGCTCTCGCCGCAGGGACGCTACTCCACCATTCTCAAGGGAGTGGGAAGTCCGGGATTTGCGGCACCTGAACAGTATGCCCGCCAGCAAAGCGACCCACGCTCCGATCTGTACGCGCTCGGAGGCACGCTCTACGCACTCCTCACCGGCCACATCCCGGAGGACGGCGTGGATCGTCAACAGGCGGTTATCGACGGACACCCGGACCCCCTCGTTTCGCTCTCCACGCTGGCGCCGGACACTCCCCGAGCGCTGGAAACCATCGTCCGCAAGCTGATGGCCGTGCGAAAGGGCGATCGATTCCAGCGCACCGAGGAAGTTCTGCGTGCCCTCGAGTCGATTCGGGACGGTCGCGACGAGCGAGGGCTGCGCGTCGTGTCCAAGATCCTGGTCAACCTTCTGCGCCCGCAGCGAGACGAAACCTCAACGCCGGTCGAGTCGGCGACAACCCCGATCAAGCGCCTCGTCTCGAGTCGCCTCGACGAACACGCCTTCCGCACGGTTGCAGCCGCCATGCGCGATGCCGCGGCCGGCGACGAGATTCGGATTCGCCCGGGACACTACCCGGAAAGCCTCGTGATCGACAAGAGGGTGCACATTGTCGGTGACGGTCGCCCTGAAGAGGTCGTCATCGAGGGAACAGATACCCACGCCCTGCTCATGGCAGGCGAAGAGGCCACGGTGCGCTCGCTGACCCTGCGAGCCGGACCACTGGCAGCCTCACCCGCCGTGGAGGTCAAGACCGGCAAGCTCACGATTGAAAACTGTCACCTCACCTCGGCCTCCCTTGCCGCGGTGCACGTGCATGGCGCAGGGGCCGAGGCCGTGATACGCGGTTGCCGCATCAACAACGGCGCCGAAGCCGGGATCCTGGTGGACGACCACGCGCACGCGATCATCCACGACTGCGACATCGTAGACAACCACTTTGCCGGCATCGAAGTTTCCGAAAAGGCGGTGGTCGAGGTCACGCACTGCACGATTCGCGGAGGCAACGGCGCCGGGGTGTTGATTCACGGAGAGGCGCGGGGGACCTTTGAAAACGTGGATATTGCCGAGACCGCCACATGCGGCGTG
>JAJXVI010000581.1 GCA_021782195.1 bacterium
GACGCAGTCAAGATCGGGGTTCGCGACCTGGGGTGGGCACTGGCGAAGTCGGTGCGTGGCGCCACCACCGTCTCGGCGAGCCTTGCCATCTGTACGGCTGCCGGCCTGCCTGTCTTCGTCACGGGGGGGATCGGTGGGGTGCATCGTGGAAGCCGGCACGATATCTCTTCAGATCTGCCCGCACTCGGGTCAAACCCCGTCTGCGTGGTCGCCTCGGGAATCAAGTCCGTTCTGGACGTGGACGCAACGCTCGAGGCACTCGAGACCCGAGGAGTCGCCGTGATCGGCTATCAGACCGACACTTTCCCGGTGTTCTACAGCGCGAGCAGTCGGTGGACCGTCACTGCACGCGTGGACTCCGTCCACGATGTTGCACAGTCCTTCCTGGAAAGCAGGGCCCTGGGTCTGTCTCAATCGACCCTGATCGTGAATCCGGTGCCCGCCGCCGACAGCCTCGACGAAATCGCAGTCGAGGAGTGGGTTCTCGAAGCCACTGCTGAGGCCGACAACCGGGGCATTGCAGGGAAATCGCTTACTCCCTTCCTGCTTTCGCATCTCCACGAAGCAAGCGGGGGCGCGACCCTGCGTGCGAATCTATCGCTCATCGAAAACAATGCGCGACTCGGGGCGCGCATCGCACGGACTCTCAACGAACTGTCTCAATGAACTGACGGCACCACGCACGTGCGGGCGTCAAGTGGGAAATGACCCGGCTCGTCTTGTACTCAAAACTGCGCAAGACGAGCGTCTTGCACCCACGGCGCGTGCCACGGCGTACAAATAAAAAAACACCGCAACTTCCTGCGGCGCTTTCGGGTCACGTAGACCGACTCAGGCCACGGCCAGTGCCTTGTTGAGGCGGCGCGCCAGGCGAGACTTCTTTCGTGCAGCTGTGTTTCTGTGCATGATTCCCTTGGAAGCAGCCTTGTCGATGATGGAGCAGGCACCCTGGAGCGCAGGCGCAACAGTCGCCGCTCCACCTTTCACGGCTTCCTGGGCCTTGCGCACGGCGGTCTTGACAGCGGAGCGCACCGACTGGTTGCGCAGGCGGCGACGTTCATTCACCTTGATGGACTTCTTCGCGGACTTTGTGTTTGCCAAGTCAGGCACCTCGCTGGAAATTCTTGAGGAACAATCAGAGTGCCGGGGGACGGTTCGCGCAACTCGCTGCCGACCATGTCCCGCATCAAACTCTGAAGCCCTGGTAGTATAGCACCGCAACGTCTCCAGCGCAAGCCCCGTCCCCGCCAAAAAAGGCGAAGTCTTCTGTGAGAGCAGGAAGCAGTCGACCGTTTCGTCACCAAAATCGCGCCTTCCCAGGAGGAGGGGATCACGCACACGCAGGCTAACATAACTGCCTCTAGCACCGAACCACCTCCAGATGCACTGCCCAGAGGGTCGGGGTGCTCAACGCGCGGGTGCTGTGTGAGGGTCGCCCAACGCGATCCTGACCCGTGGCCATGGAGCCGTTGACCGCCACCACCCTGCGAAGGAAGGGGGATGTGCGCTGGAATCCGCGGTCCGGTGAGATGAAAGGAGGGCCATCAATGGCTCAGACAACGCAAATGAAACCGCGCCCCGTAAAGGCTTTGAAGTATGAGGAACTGCCCGGCCTGTCAAAAGACCAGTTGACGCCGCATCATGACGTGCTGTACGTCGGTTACGTCAAGAAGGCGGACCAGATCCAGGAGCGATTGAGCGAGATCGAATCCGCGGCGCAGGGCGTAAACGCAACCTACCATGAGCTCCGTGAACTCAAGATGGAAGAGACGTTCGCCACAAACGGAGTCCGTCTCCACGAAGCGTACTTCGAAAACCTCACCCCGGGTGGAAACCCGCCTGCCGGCCGCATCAAGGACCTCCTTGAGCGTGATTACGGCAGTGTGGAGAACTGGCTCAACTGCCTGCGCAACGATGGAATGGCAGCCCGTGGATGGGTTGTCCTCGCATACGACTTTGAAGACAACCGCCTTCAGACCTACATCTCCGACGTCCACAACCAGGGTGGCGTGTGGAACTGCATGACCCTTCTCGTCCTCGACGTATACGAGCACGCCTACTTTGTCGACTACAAGACAGGCCGCAAGGACTACATCGAAACCTTCATCAAGAACATCGACTGGGCCGAGGTAAACGCCCGAGTCGAACGCTGCGGTAGCGCAATCCGCTGAACGGTCCTCCGGGCAGCCTTCAATCTGCCCGGGCAAATCCAGTCAACAACAGAGCGGGGTCTATGCGCCGACCAGGATGGCGTGAAGGCCCCGCTTTGCGTCACGAGTAAAACCTCCCGTACAGGAGGTTCTCTCCGCTCGGCAGCGCGGGGCCCACACGATGCTCCCCAGAAAGCGCGAGGAACCGTCAGATCTTCCAGGTACGCAGCGTGTCGAGGAAGTCCTTGTTCGTCATGTTGAGTTGCACCGGGGTGATCGAGACGCGATTGTGCAATACGGCCTCGAAGTCGGTACCGTTCACGGGTTCGCCGCGCGGGAGCGCTCCGGTAATCCAGTAGTACTCGTTTCCGCGGGGGTCGGCGCGTTTGATGAGGCGCTGTTCATAGATGCTCTCCCCCTGCGTCGTGCCGACGACTCCATCAAGCTGATCGAGCGAAACATTGGGGACGTTCACGTTGAGAAGCGTGTGTGGCGGCATGGGGTTACCGAGAAGCGCAACTGCAACACGCCGAGCAATCACCGCCGCAGTCTTCCAGTGCATGCCTTCATACGCAGTCTGGGACACCGCGAATGCGGGAACTCCGTGTATCAGCCCTTCCATGGCGGCCGAGACCGTTCCAGAGTAGGTGAGATCGTCACCCAGGTTGGCACCGCGATTGATGCCCGAGACTACGAGGTCCGGCCGCTGCGGCATCAGGTCGTAAATGCCGAGAAGGATGCAGTCGCTCGGCGTGCCATCAGACTGATAGACGACGAACCCTTCCTCCTCGCG
>JAJXVI010000582.1 GCA_021782195.1 bacterium
TGGCCTACATCGAGACTCGCTTCGAAGCCATCGTTGGTGCCTATGCGGCAGCTTGTCTTGCCGCCGAACACGAGGCGGATTACGACGCCCTCATCATTGCGGCTTTTGGTGATCCGGGCGTCAGAGGTATCCGGGAAACGGTCGATATTCCCGTGATTCTCCTGACGGCGAAAGTGCAGGCAACCGACCGCAGGCGTTTCAGCGAACTTGGCGTGAGCGGAGTTGTCAGCAAACCGTTCGACCCGATCGAGCTTCCTGCAGAAGTCGAACGCATCCTCGGCTGGAACTGAAACGCCACGATACGCGGTACTGTGCGCCGAAACTTCGGTTGCGAAGACGACCGGCACGCGTCCTCGCAACCGAAGTCTACGACACGCCATACCGCTGCTCGACACCAATCGCCCAGGAGTCGGTCAGCAAGGACCTCCCTGCGGTATCAGACGGCTTCCGGCGCAAGTGCCTCTTCCAGAGCCACCGCCCGTGGAAAGAGGACGTTGTTCTCGAGGTGGATGTGGCGGTGAAGGTCGACCTCCAGTTCAGATAGACCGTGGTATAGCGCGCGAAAACTCCCACACGCGTCGGCCGGTGGCGCATATCCATTGCTCAACGAGCGCATGCGAGCCAACGCCTCACCGGCCGAATCGTGCTCCATCATCATCATGCGCACCGGATTGCGGACCGTTCCAAAACACGAAGACTCGAGATGGGTCGTGCCGTGCTGGCTCTGCTCAAGCGAGACGATGTAGGGAAAGAGGATACGCTCCTCCTTGACAAGATGCATTCGCAGTTCCTCGGCCATGGCCTCAAACAGCCGCCCGATCTCGGTAAGCTCCCGGTGACGATCTCCGTGCACTCCGATCACCTTGCGCAGCAACGGCTCAATCCGTAGCAATTCGTCGCGTGTGAAAACGTGGTGCGTCTGCACGATATGCGTCACAAGCCCCTCGAGTGTTCCGCTCGTGATTGCGTCGTCCAAGGGTTGACGCTCGTTGCAGGCCTCCTGCAGTTCCGTCAGGGTCTGCTCAAGTGACAGGCCTTTCTTCTCACACGCCGCGTCCAGGCGGGCACGCCCACCGCAGCAGAAGTCCACACCCAGACGCTGGAAGACGCGCACAGTCCCGGGATGGTCGACTGCAATCTGGCCAACGGTACAGGCTCCTTCGATTTTGATGGGCGTGTCATTCGTCGTATTCATGGCTGTCCCTCCGTAATCTTAATTTCACACTCACAGTGTACTGCTGGCCGCGTCCCCGTTCATTGATTCATGTCATGCAACGCAAATGTCATGCAACACGCTCCTGGCAGGCACCTGCAGGCCCACGCCGAATGCAGCCGGGTCCTGGTGCATGACATGGATCGCTCTACACACATCCGGAGCGTCCTCGAAGGGAACTCGCATTTGAAGACGCGCCTGCCACTCGTCGTCGCGCTCCTGGTTGCCAGCCTTGCCTGCACGGCAGTTGCCAGCCCATCGAGCGTTTCCGTCCACGGTGTCACACTGACGCGCGAGAACGTACGCGCGCACTGGTCGTTCCACTTCACCTACCCCGTCGCCACCATCACGGGAGCCCTGATGGGAGGACAGGGAGTCATCGGAGACTTCAACCGCCACGAGAGGCAGGAAGCAGAGAACTCGCTCCATTCCTTCACCAAGACCGTTGAGAACTGGTCAGAAGGAACCAGCCACCTGCCCGACTCGGCCGTAAGTTCTCGCACGGTAACTTTCGCCGTCGCGGCAAAGTCCTCGTCCATCATTTCGCTGCGGTTCGATGAGACCCAGTACCTGCGCGGCCAGGCCCACCCTGTTTCACGTGTCTTTACCAGGAACTTCCTGAACGGCCGCTTCATCGCGCTCGAAAACATCTTCAAGCGGGGCCAACCCTGGCTGGATACAATTTCGCGGCAGGTCATTGACGCGGTACGCGCTCAGGCCCTGCGACGGCACTTCAACATCGTCAATCCGCAAGGGTACGGTCCCAAGGCACGCAACTTCGAAGCCTTCACCGTAACGAGGTTCGGCCTTGTCATCTATCTGCAGCAGTATCAGGTCGCCCCGAGCTATATCGGGACCATGACGGCCATCCTGCCGTGGAAGCAGCTCGACCCGATGCTCAACGAGGAATTCCAGCAGGCGCTCGACACGCTATCGCAACCCACCGCGGTCCA
The DNA here is from genome assembly GCA_021782195.1 of bacterium. Taxonomy (GTDB): domain Bacteria; phylum Vulcanimicrobiota; class Xenobia; order RGZZ01; family RGZZ01; genus JAJXVI01. The sequence continues at coordinate 2,167 of JAJXVI010000582.1, forward strand.
CCCGACCTGAAACAGGGGCTCTGTCGCGCGTCCGAAACCTCTGCATCGCGCCGACACGGCGTGACGACACCGGCTCCGATCCGACGCGGGCTCTGTCGCGCGTCCGAAACCTCTGCATCGCGCCCCCGACGTTGGGTCGCACGAATGGCTTTGCGCGAAAGTCAGACGACTCAATCACCGTCGAATTCGCCCTTGCCCCAAGTCGTGCGACCTTCAAACGACAACGAAAGAGGCCCCTGCAGAGCCGTCTGCAAGGGCCTCGCTTTCTTGCTGGTCCACCACCCAGAACAGTCACGGCCGGTCAACCGGGAAGCGACCCAGGGACCGTGACTGTCCGGACTCGTGCAACCCTACTTGTGGTGCCTGGTCGGGCTGGGCGAGGGCGAGGGGGATGGAGAGGGAGAGGGGGACGGGGACGGGGACGGGGACGGGGACGGGGACGGAGACGGCGAGGAGGTAGGAGATGAGGAGGGCGATGGAGAGGGAGAGGCGGAGGGGGATGGCGACGGGGACGGAGACGGGGACGCCAGCGTGCCCGTCGCGAGGCCGGTCACCAGGGAAGCCGCCTGCGGACTGCCCAGTCCGGTCACGAGATCGTATCCGGTCAGGCAACTGAAGGTACCGTTCGAACCGGAAGTGATGTCGGTGAAAGCCAGGCTGTAGTTCGAAGTGGCAAAGCCGTACAACGCAGTGTTCATCTGGGTCATCTTTGTGCTGCGTCCGGCGTCGGCCAGTGCAACAAGGCCAGCCCACTGCGGTGCGCCCGCGCTCGTGCCA
>JAJXVI010000583.1 GCA_021782195.1 bacterium
AAAAAAGTAAGCGATGGAGCGGGCGGACTTGTCGATACGAAGATAAAGTTTCCAGTGTGGGTAGACGCGGTAGCCAGCCTGGGGACACCGATGCGCGCCGCCCTCACATGCGCCGCAGAAAATCTCGTGAAGTGGTGCGACCGGTTTCCGGACAGCTATCCTCCGACCATCCTGCACGTAACCGACGGGGAGTCCACTGACGGCGACCCTGAGCAGCACGCAGAGGCCATACGACAGATCGGCACGCGCGATGGCGGCCTGCTTCTCTTCAACCTTCACGTCAGCGTCAGCGGCTCCAACCCGGTACGCTTTCCAGCGGCTGAGGCCGGTTTGCCGGATAAATTTGCAAAATTGCTTTTCCGAATGTCGAGTCCACTCCCGTCACACCTGCACAGTGCCCTCCAGAATGGCGCGAACGCCCCCGCAGCCGGTGCACGCGGCTTCATGTTCAATGCCGGCGCGGCCGACCTCGTCGAATTCTTTGACATCGGAACGAGGCCTTCACAGTTGCGTTAGGAGGTAGCCAGTGGAACTTCTCCTCAACGCCGTCATCCCCAAAGACAGGTCCTTTGCTCCAGAAGACCACACCGCCTTCTCCCCACAACAGGCGGCCGTGTGTGACGGCGCAAGCATCTCCTACGCCTCGGCGACGTGGGCGGATCTTCTCGCGACCCGCTTCGTAGCAAACCCTGACTTTTCCAGCAACTGGGTGGACGACGCCATCCGCGACTATGAGAGCCAGCACGACGCTGCCACGATGTCGTGGTCGGCAGCCGCCTCCTATGCGCGTGGCAGCTTCTCCACCCTGCTGGGCGTCCGGTATGATGAATCGACACGCGATGTGCGATTGTTGAGCATCGGCGACAGCGTGGCCTTTCTGCTCGACGGCGACAGTCTCAAGGAGAGCTGGCCGATCACCAGCGCAAACGACTTCCCGGTCCGTCCGGAGCTGATAGGCACGCGCAGGGAAGACAACCTGCGCTTCCTGGAGCAACCGCTTCTCGAACAGCACATGAAGGTCTATCGCCTCGCCGCCTATCAGGACCCCCGCATACTCTGCATGACCGACGCGCTCGCCGAGTGGGCGTTGCGCGATGTGAACACGATTGCTGCACTGTGCAAACTGAAGACCACAGAAGATCTGGCGCAACTTGTGTCCGCCGAGCAGGCCGCTCGGCGTCTGCGCTACGATGACTGTACCCTTCTGAGCCTGCGCTTTCCGGCTGTGACTCGAGCATGAAATACCCTGGCCTCGATGACTACAATGCCGCACTGCAGGCCCACAGGCACTGCCTCGTCGACCCCGTGCTGGCAAACGGGACCGTGCGGACCACGGGACTCGGAGGTCCATTCGCAGTTTCGGGCGGCTTCGCCCTCACCTACACCGTCCAGGCGGGTTCGCACAAGTACGCCGTGCGCTGTTTCAAGCAGGAGGTCCCCGACCTGGGCGTGCGCTACGGGGCCATCTCCGCAAAACTCCACCAGATCAACCTGCCTTACTTCGTCGCCTTCGAATATCAGCCGCGAGGCATCCGGGTGAACTGCGGCGAGTTTCCCATTGTCAAGATGGAGTGGGCGAGCGGAAAGACGCTCGGCGAGTTTGTCAACGACAACGTGAGCAACGGAGCCGCGCTTCGGAATCTGGTCGCGTCCCTGGCGCGCTTGAGCCGCGACCTGGCCGCGGCAGGCATCGCCCACGGCGATATCCAGACCGGCAACCTCATGGTCGACGACGACGGCCGAAAGATCACACTGATCGACTACGACGGAATGTACGTCGACGACATCCGCAACCTGGTCAGCGAAGAACTCGGTCATATCAATTTTCAGCACCCCTCGCGTGAGAAAGGGGGAGAAAACCCCTTCAACCCCGAGATGGACCGATTCTCCCTCATCGCGCTCACCGTCGCCCTGCAAGCCCTCGCCTGGCGGCCAGACCTTTGGATTCTCACGCATTCCGACCAGGACGCCATTCTCTTTCACAAATCGGACTACCAGGATCCATGGTCGTCGGAAGCTTTCAAGGCCCTCTGGGAATCGCCCGCCTCGCCCGTCGCCGACACAGCGCGAAGTTTTGCGAGCATCTGCACGGGACGGCTCTCGGCCGTCCCTTCACTCGAAGAGTTCTCAAGACCGCGCGTCACCGTCGCACCCATCGTTGGCGTTCGACCGACCGTCGCCCGCGCGATACCCTATCAGAGCCAGTACAGTGTGCTCAGCGCAACCGACTATGCTGCGTGCAGCCAGAACGTCGGCCAGAAGGTGGAAGTCATCGGATGTGTGCTGAACCAAAGGAACGGGCGCACAAAACACGACAAGCCGTACCTTTTTCTAAACTTCAGCAAGGACTATAAGGGTGAGCACTTCAAGGTCACGATCTGGTCGGAAGGGCTCGAGGCGCTCGGACCTGACGGGTCCGCCAGGTCGTGGGTTGGCAGCTGGATCGCCGTGGTCGGTCTCATGGACCCGCCCTACACGGGGCGGAACTACACGAACGTCTCCATCAGCGTCACGACGAAGCTCCAGATTTCGGTAATCAGCAAGAACGAAGCTCGCTGGCGCCTGGGGCTGGACACGCTCAACCAGACCCCGAATACCGCCGCAGCCGCGGAAGATTCGTGGTATCGAAACAACGTCGCAGGAACCGTTGAGAGGACAGTAGAGGACACCTCGGAAGGCGGAACCGGGCACGCAGCGTGGAACGCGCACGCGGTGAACACAAACGAAGTTCCCCCCGCGCCCCCCGGGTCCGTGGCCGGAAAAAACTACGCCGCGCTCGCAAAAATGAGAGGACAGGTCCCGGCCAACGCCCCTGCGAGCGCTCCCCAGAGGCCACCCCCGTCGCCCCCCCCTCCCGCAGCCTTTCAGGCACGCAATCTCGAAGCGCTTGATCGAGTCCGCAACCTGTCGAACACGCCGACAGCCAAGGCGTCCACG
>JAJXVI010000584.1 GCA_021782195.1 bacterium
CAATCGCTCACATAGGACAAGAATTTTCAATATTGCCAAAGCATGATCGATATGCTATACTGTGAGCGGTTCAGGCAGGCCTGCGAAAGAGTTGACAATTTTCGTGACTCCAGAGCATCTCTGGGATCTCATCAAAACAACTGGCTCTCTGACGTGACATGCATCTGAACTTTGATTGAGGTCCCACAGGAGAATTCCATATCACCCTCACAAGTAAGGGAGTATCTTGAATGGAAGACATCTTCTGGTCTCTGTTCCATACGACGGGGTCGCCGGCAGCCTATCTGCTTTACAAGGAGATGAGCGGGCAGGGCGACTTTTCCCCGAACTAGTCATCCTGTGTCGTCACTGGGAAGGGTGATGGTGGTCCTCCGCATCGAGGAGGGCCATTATCGTTTCATGAGGACTTTCAATGACCAGAGCCAATCCGTCGAACGCAACTGTTCCCATCTCACTGTCCCAGGCTGAACTGTTCGCTCGTCTGTTCGACGTTTCGTTGTGCTTTGGACGCGATGACTTGCGGGGCGTTGCTGCATCTTCGCAATCCTGGGTGGACCACATTGCGGGAATTGCACCTCTCTCGTTACGCCGGACTCCAGGTGCAACCTCTCGCTGCATGACGCTCTGTTTTTCGGGTAAGTGCGCCCGCAGTTGGAAGACCGACGCGCTTGCGGTCACGCAGGAGGCTCGCAAGGCGGGGTTTGCCGTCTATCTTGAGCGCCTGATGTCCGCTGTTGGCGGGGTGCGCCTCTGGTTCTTCTTCGAGCAACCGTTACCGCCTGTTCTCCTCCGACGTCTTGCCTCCTCGATTCTCTATCACGCGAGTGCCGGCGACCCTCACGTCCTCAAGAGTTTTGAACGCGTGTAGCCTGACGCACAGGGACTCGAACGACTTGTTCTCCCCCTTTGCGGCTTTGCGTTCGAGGACCCCGGGGCGGTTTTCGTGGAGGATCGTCGTGGTTTTCCCCCTTTCCTCGACCCCTGGTCGTTGATGGCTGCCGTGAAGCGAAACCAGGAGCGCGAGGTCTGTCGGATGCTGGCACGAAGCGTTGGGAGCCTGTCCGAATCCTCCCTGCCGAGTGTTTCGGACGAACCCGACGCGCGGTCGTACGGGGGGAAGGTGAGTCGTCTGCAGGCGGTCTTGAGCGGGACGCTGACGCTGCGGCGCCCGTTGCCGGCCCTGGTTGCCCGCAAGCTTCGGCAGCGACTGTGCTTTCCCGCTCAGGAGTACCAGCGGAAACGCGCGGACGGCCTTTCGTTGCGCAACGTGCGCCGTCTCGTTCCTGGATGGGAGCGTCGTGGAGACGCGTGGCGTGTTCCCCGAGGCCTCGAACGCGAGGTGCGCGCCTGGTGTGTTGAGGAAGGTGTTGAACTTGACCTGATCGACGCGCGCGTGAATCACCCCGGGGAATGTTTGCTTTCCCGCGTGGAAGTGCCCGAGGGGTATCGAGAGACATTGGCGCGTCTTGTGGAGCAACCGTCGGCCGTGCTTCGCACTCCCGACGAGATTGCGCGAACAGTTCTCGCCCTGGCCGTGTGCGCGCATCGAGGCCAGCCGGCCCTGCTGCTTACAACCCGGCGAACCCGTGTGCTGTTCTGGCGTCAGCAGGCAATCCTGGCCGGTATTTCCGAGGACGACATTGGAAGTCTGGAAGACGAGACCCGAAACCGGCTGCTTGTTCTTGGCACCTGCTCCGAGGCTCTGGATCACCCGGTTCCCATCGGCCTCCTCTTCGGCACGCTGGTTCTCGATGAGTGTTCGCGGGTTCCTCTTGCCGCCTTTCTGGATGCCGCACGGTCAGTCCCCGCTCAGTTCGTGCTGGGGTTGCATGACGCGACGCCACGCGTTGACGGCCTCGACGACCTGTGTGCCCTGAACATCGGTCCGGTGGTCTCCTTAAGGGCCGACCATCCGGAGAACCTTGTCGACGTCGTGATACGTTCAACCCGGTTCACCTGCCAGACTTCCGAGCAGCCACAGATCGTGGAACTCTCCGACGGTTCGGAAAACGAGCAGCCAGAGGGGGAATTGTTCGACATGCCTCGTCCGCACCGGAATGTGTCGCAACCTCAGGCATCGCCCTCGGAGCGATCCCGGGAGTGGCACGCGCTTCTCGATGCGCTGTCCCAGGACACAGTGCGCAACAGGCTGATCGTGGACGATGTGGTGGCTCAGGCGCGTCTGGGAGTTCGTTGCGTGGTCCTGACGGCACGCCGCGAGCACGCGACAGGGCTGTCCGCACGGATCGGGGAGTATGTGCCGGTGGCAACGGCAACCGGTGGAAGCCCGCTGCCGAAACGTTGCGAGGCACTGGCGGATGTTCGCGAGGGAAGATCGTCCGTGCTGGTGGCGACTGACGGCCTGGTCGGTCCGGGCTTCGACCCTGGACCCGTTTCCTGTCTGTTTCTGGCGCTCCCGATCAAGGAGGAAGGGCACCTGCACGTGCTCTTGAACTGGCTGACGCGTGCCGGGAACGCCCAGGGCCAGGTTCGCGTCTACGATTACGCCGACGAGCGTGTTCCTCGTCTCGCGCGAATGCTCGGGGCGCGTCGTCGCTACTACAGAAGGACTGCGACTACCTTGAATCCTGACGAAATGCAGCCGTACCTGCCGTTCAGTGACTTCTGACAGTTTTGGGTCTCACGCTTTTTCAAACGACCAGGGAGCGTACGCCAGCAAAGGTGCTGGAGCGATCGACTTGCTGCGAATTCGTCGTCGGTGGGCGTTGTTCTCGTGGGTTCTTGTCCCTGGCCTGCTGGCCCTGCTGAGCGCAACCGCCGTTATTGCGGCCGCTCCTCACGGGGTGACTCATCGTCACGGGGTGGTTCGACGGCCGGGTCACACGTCTGTGCCAGAGGCCCGGGTCATGCCTCCCACCGCGATGGTGACGGTCTGGTGGGAGGCTGTTCGTGGCACTCGCGGACGGGGAATCCTGC
>JAJXVI010000585.1 GCA_021782195.1 bacterium
AGCAGAACAACAACGAAACGCCCCAGGCTTCGAACGACGTCAGCAAGCGCAATCTCCTGGGCAAGCTGCGCGACATGGCGCGCACCGAGTACTCCCAGCACGTCAAGTCGAACGATTCGTTGTATACCAAGCGTGACCTTCGCCAGATCATGGCGGCCCTCAATCAAGATGACCCGAACGCCCGTACCCTCAAGGACGACACGGATCCGCGCAAGAAGCAGACCCGCTACGTGGCCTACCAGGGCGACGGATTCAATCGCCTGAACGCAATGCGTGCCCACAACAGCCTTCAGATCGTGTCGAACCACCAACAGGAAGAGCAGCAGCAGGAACACCTCGAACTGGTCGCGTAGGCGCCAGGCAGCCTCTCCGGAGGCCACCTGACGCGTTCCGGGACAAGACGGTAAGGGCCAGATCCGGCGTGAAGACGCGGGCGCTGGCTTTTTGCTTTTCATCGCACTCCCGAGACGCGCGGCGTGCGGCAATACCGGCGAACCGCACGCCCCGTTCGGATCGCGCCACCGCATGCTCCCGTATCCGACAGGAAGGTGTACAGGACTCTTTCGGGAGCGTACGAAGTCCGTCTGCATGTCGTCCTTGACCGGCAAGTTCCTGCAGATCTACGACGCGTGTCTCGAAAAAGAGACCAACCCGTCACGCCTCACCAACTACACGCTGAGTCGTCCCAAGTTTGAGACGCTGCTCCCGATCATGAACCGTGAACCGTACGACTCCCTGCTCGAAATCGGGATTTCAGAGTTCAGCAGCGTGATGCACGCGGTCTGTCCGGAGAAACGAATCGCCGGTCTGGGACTGCACATGCCGGAACTCGGGTGGGGAAACCCGAAGGGACTGCAGATGGTCGAGGGCGATCTCACCTGTCTGCCTCCGATTCCTTCACTCGGGCAATTCGACCTCGTGCTCTGCAGCGAGGTCATCGAACACGTACAGGGGAATCCCATCGGCGCGTACGCCGCCTTGCGGCCGTTCGTTCGTCCGGGGGGGCGCCTCATCGTCACGACCCCGAATCTCGCACGCCTCTTCAATCGCGTCAAGCTGCTTCTGGGCCGTACGCCGCTCGAACTCATCCACACCGTCCCGTGGGCGGGTCACTTCCGCGAATACACGCGCGCGGAAGTCGTCTCTCACCTCACGCGCGCGGGTTTCACCGTCGAGAAGGCTGAGTACAGCCTGTACTGGGACGGCGTGCCGTTCTATCTCAGTGGGGGTGACCGGGGATATGACGAGCGTGGTCGGTGGTACTACCGACCACGCTACCGTGGGTGGCGGCGGGTGGCGGCACTCCCGTTGCTCTGGGTCATGGAGATCCTGGTGAAGCGGTTCCCATCGCTGCGCAACGGCATGATCTTCGTCGCCCGCCCCTCATAGGGCAGCCTGCGCGGAATCAACGGTCGCGGAATCAACGGTGGCACCCGACGGAACGCGCGTGGCAAACACGCACGATGCCCCGAACAGGAGCAGGGGTACGTACGCAAATCCGTAGTACTGGGAGGATCCCGGCTCGCCGAACCATACAAACGCCAGCATGTGGACGAGCACGGGAATACCCACCATCAGACCGTCGGCGCGTCTCGGCAGGACAAACGGAGCGGCGACGGCAATCACGGCGAGCACGGGGAGAAGCAGGTCCCTTGCGACGATGAAGACCGAGCCGAAAAGGAGCGTGGAGAAACTGAACGCCACGCTTGCGTCGTAGCGACTCCCGATCATGTGGGCCATGTCGAGACCGAGCGCGGCGTGTGAAGCCCGGTCGTGCAGGTGATATCCCACGAGCCCCGCCGCAAACAAGGCAGCCCACACCGCGAGGTCGCGCCAGCGTCGTTCCACCGCGCACGCCCAGAAGCCCGCGATGAACAGCGCTCCTCCAAACTCGCGGAAGGTGAAAGCCAGGAGAGCCAGCAGCGCGGCGAGCGAGCGCCTCCCGTCGAGAAAGGCAATAACCGACAGAACGGCAGGGAATGCAAACCACATGTCAGGGTAGACAACCCAGTAGCTCATCTGCGGATAGATCCAGAAGGCACCAAGCGAAGCCGGCGCGAGCAAGGCAACCACGGGGTCTCGCCCCCGGGCCAGCAGCCACCAGGACGCCAGCATGCAGACGATGCTCATGACCCAGGCACCGTAGAGAATCCAGACGGGGCCCGGCAATGCTCGCCAGATCCAGAACAGGACCGGCATCCGCATGGAGGTTGCCATCCTGTCGTTAAACGGGCGCTGGTCCATTCGCGACGCGCGCCCGAAAGCCGCATAGTATCCCATCCCCTGGCGCATCAGATAGACGGTCTTGAGCGTGATCAGGCCGTCGAAGGCATAGGAGTGGTCGGGCGGTTCCACCGCAAGGACACGGGCAATGTCCGGACTGAACGTGATCACGCGCCACACCACATTCAGGCACAAGAAGGCAACCAGCAGCGCGGAAAGAACCTGGCGCTGCCTGCGCGTCCAGTCGACGCGCGCGGAGAGTTCGGCAATCAGCGCGCATACAAGCAGCGCACCGACAAGCGAGAATCCCGAGCTTCGATGTTCGGCCGCGAGCGTCTGCCGGTACGCCTGCTCGTTGTAGTAACCGGAAAAGAGCGGCACGAGTCGCGTCAACAGCGTCCCCGCCCCGAAGCCCAGAAGCGCCGCAAGAGGCGCACGGCGCGAGGGTTGGAAGGTCCCGACGCACACTCCGACGATCAAGGGAACGACAATCAGCGGCAACACGGCCACGCCGTTCCAGAGCATGCAGAACATCCACAGGGCAAAAAGTGCAGTGAACACCATGCTGCGGAATTTCTGGCTTCCATGGGGACTCTCCCTGTGTCGCACAATGCTCAATTTCACGAGACGGTCGCGGACCCCCGCGCACACGCCGGCGCGTCCCCCCGCACACCGGCGCACCCCCGCGCACGTGAGGCGCGACCGTTGGC
>JAJXVI010000586.1 GCA_021782195.1 bacterium
AATGCGGCATCGATCGCAAGCTATCGGCGGAATCGCGGCGGCTCTCGGGCATTGGTGCGCAGGCCGTCGAGGCGCTGCTTCGGCGCGTTGAGGCGGAATCGGCCAAGCGCGGAACCGTCGCCCGCGTCCGACGTGCAGGTCGAGGCCCCCCAACCCGTCACGGCGCAACCACCTGCACCTCACCCTGCCCTGCGCCATTCACACGCCGTTGCCACGCGTACCGAGTCCCAGGCGAAAACAGTCTCGCTCGGTCCCCAGCACAACTGTGAATTCTGCTCGGTGACGTCAGATCTGGCTCGTGGTGCCGATCCTTCGTGGATTCTCGACCGCGTCTTGAAAGCGGTCCAGCGCTATTGTGACTGCGAAGGCGTTGCGCTGCTCGCGGTTGATGGCGCGACGCTTGTTCCTGCCCACGCGGTAGGTCGTCTGCCCGACCTCGGCGCGGGCAGCGATATCGTTGAGGAGGCCGTGCGCCGACACGAGCCTCGCGTGCTCGACCGTACCGGTCTTCGCCTTGCCGTGATGCCCGTAATCTGGCGTGACCGCGTGATCGGTGTGCTGCAGGCACGCGACCGGCGATTCAGCGCTTTCACGGTTGCTGACGTTGACGTGCTGACGCTCGCCTCGTCCTACGTGGCCCTGGTGATTCAATTTTCTGCAATGGCACGCGCGCTGGAATCGCAGCAGCCGCTCGTGGCTGTGCAAGGGAGGTAACATAATGACCGCATTTTCAATCAAGACCCGACAGCGCCGCCAGATGATCGACATCAGCGAACAGGTACGCTCGTTGATTGCCCAGTCTGACATGGAAGAAGGGATCGCCCTGGTCACCGTGCTCCATACCACGTGTGGAATCGTGGTGAACGATGCGGGTTCCGGCTGGGAGGAAGACATGCTCGCGTTCCTCGGCCGCGTGGTGCCGGATCTCGACTGGCGCCACATGCACGGTGGGGCCGAGCACGCAAAGTCGCACATTCTGGGTGCACTGGTCGGCCCCAGCGTCGTCGTGGGGGTCGAGGGGGCGCGTCCGGTACTGGGACGCTGGCAGAGCATTTTCCTCGTTGAGCTGGAAGGGCCCCGAGAGCGTCAGGTTTCAGTGCAGATCCTGGGACGCTCACGTTCCACCGGGTCTACGCCGGCGGTGGCAAGCTGACGCTCATCGGTGCGGGTTCCACGCTTCGTGGAGGACGGTACGTGGTTTAACGGGGCCCCGATGCCCCGCTGGCTGGGCCGCAGATGCCTGCAATGAACTGCGCGATTTCGAATGCGCCTCCGCCGGGCGCCATTCGTGTCTCTGTCTTCGAGGGTATTTTTGCAAGCGGTCCGTAGCGCCCCCCGCGGCCAGCCACGAGCAGGCTGTCGAGCCTGTCGACCAGTTCCTGTTCATTCCGCGCAACGCGACGAACAGGGTCAGCCAGGCGCGCGGCGCGTGCTTCCTGCTCGTCAAAAGGGCACGACTGTGGCACGAACACCGCGGGTACGCCCGCCTGAACGACCTCATGGCTCTTCTGACACGTCGGTGGCGTGACAACCACGGAGAAGGCGCGCAGCCAGGCGCCGATCGGAAAGATGTTCACGATTGCCGACTCGCGTGTCGCGGTGGGGGCGAGGTGACATGCCGCAAAGACGACGTAGGCGCGCAGGCGTCGGGCTGCACGCGTCAGCGCGTCGAACCTTGCGCGTTCGCCCGCGGCGTCGCTTCCACCGATTCCGAGGATCGTTCGTTCACGCTCGTGGATCCCCAGCATTCCACGTCCGGCCGTGGCGGACTGCACGTCCTGTGGACGCACGAACAATGCCGGGGCGACCTGACGGACGCCCGTGCACTGATCAAGAAAGTGCCTGAGCGCCGGTGGCGGGGGCTCGGTCCATAACTGTGCGTGATACAGTCTCTGAAGGGTGTCGGAAAGGTCCGGCCGCAGGTACGCGGAGGGGGGCAACGACCGCGTCAGCAAAACGAGGTCGGGTACGCAGGCCAGCGTGCGTTCGTTCAACTCGCCAGACGCGCCGTGGGGCCACGTGTCGACCACCAGCACGTCAGGGGCGAATTGCCGCAGACCCTCGCGTGCCCACGAGTCGATCTGGCCCACGTTGCCGTACGCGTGCTCGGGGGGCGAGACCAGTGGTACGCGTGCACGCCGGGCCCACTCGCGGAATCGCTGGGGCCCGAGGAGCAGGCATTGTGCGCCACTGTCTGCCTGTACGGCGCGCGCCACGGCGAGGCCGCGTACGGCCGGACCGTTGAACGGACTTACGGCGTAGAAGGCAACTTTCACACGCGCCTCCTTCCACGTCTCGTCGCATGCTCCCTGGAAGCATGCTCCCTGGAAGCACGCTCCCGGCGTCGCCGTTCTTGCCGTCGTGGGGTTGCGGGGAAGCCCTGTCTCAGATGCGTGTGCCCGGCGACGGCATCTTCGCCCCTGGGGGACGCCTGCGCCTGCTTCGACTTCTTTCCGACCGTTCGAAAATGGGTCGTGCTCCGGGAACACACGCTCCCCCACCGTCGTCCCACAAGCGTTGTCGTTCCCACCCCCGTTTCGTTTGATTGTTATTCAATATTTATCCGGTTTTGTCAGGTCCCCCGTAATTGCGCCATTCTGACGCCTGTTCCCGGCAGGCTTTGCTGTGTTTGTGGGCCTTGCCAATCAGCGAGGCATTGTGATATACTCGGCGCAAGTTGTACGGCTACCACTGACCGTGTGCGTCGACCTGGTGGCACGTCGCATTCTTGAGGAATGTCAGAAAACACCTCACACAGACGGGGGAATCGTCATTGGAAATCGTGCCTTTAGCTGACGAGACATTTGAGGCGACACTCCGCCGCTTGAATTGGTAGCCGAAGTCGTGAGACTTCGGGCGTTTTCCGACGCGGAGAAGATCGGAACTCCCTCGAGAAGATCGGAACTCTCACGAGTTCCGCTACGAGTCCTT
>JAJXVI010000011.1 GCA_021782195.1 bacterium
GTGCCGATGCGTACACGACCGGGAAATCCAGTTGTTCATCGTCAGCCCCGAGTTCGTAGAAAAGCTCGAACACCTCGTCGATCACCTGCTCAGGACGAGCGTCGGCCCGGTCAATCTTGTTGATGACAACAAGCGGCTGCAGCCCTCCCTCAAGTGCCTTGCGCAGCACGAAGCGAGTCTGGGCCATCGGGCCCTCGAAGGCATCCACGAGAAGTAGACAGCCGTCTACCACGCCCAGGATGCGCTCGACCTCGCCGGAAAAATCCACGTGTCCCGGAGTATCCACGATGTTGATGCGCACATCGCGGTACGTGACCGAGGTATTCTTGGACAGGATCGTGATGCCGCGTTCCCGTTCAAGCTCATTACTATCCATGACGCGTTCCGCGACCTGCTGGCGAGCGTGGAAGATACCGCTCTGGCGAAGCATGCCATCTACCAGGGTTGTCTTGCCATGGTCGATATGGGCGATGATGGCAATGTTTCGGAGGTCACTACGGCGCATGGTGGAACCCTGTCTCATGATGTTGGCGGTTGAAGAGGGAACGCGTGTGATACGCGATGCGGGAGGCGACTCGAGTGTCGTCGTCAATTCTGTTCGGTCCTGTACTTGATTTCGCCATTCTAGAGGTGATGACTGCTGCTGTCAAGGCCGTCTGGGGGAACAACTGGCATTGAGACGGCTGTCTGTTCGCGGCGGGAACCCCTGGCGGATGACTTTCTTGCGTCACTGCATTCAAGATGGGAACTTTTCAGGGCGTCGCGAAGGTCATAGAAGAGATACAGTGTTCTCTCCCGTCATGCCGCAAGCGGCACCGGTCAGCACGATCCGCCTGAGCAACCCGCGCGGCGTCAGTCCCGTACCGAACACCGTTTCCGGTGATCAATCCCTCCGAAACATGACGGGCGCTCCACGGTTGAAAGCAACAGGCGACGGATTTTCTTAGACATCGCCCCTGTCTTGGGCACAAGGAGTCTCACGAAGGTGGATGTATCTGTTCGAATGGAGCGACAGCGTTCCTCATCGGCGCCAGCCGGGCGCCCCGTCGGTCCTCTCGAGTTCGAGACCGTCTATCGCGAGCACGCTGACTACGTCTACAATCTTTGCTTTCGTCTGAGCGGAGCCGAAAGTGAAGCTGACGACCTTTTGCAGGAAACCTTCATGCGAGTCCATCGCTACCTTTCGGGCTACGCGGGCGGTTCCTTGCGCGGATGGCTGCGCCGCATCACGGTCAACCTGTTCCTGACCCGGTGCAAGGCACTCAAACAACGCAGGCACGTTTCACTCGATCAGTCTGATGATGACGATCGACAACGACGTGTGGATGCGGCGCTTGTCGATCGCAGCCTGGACCCGGGATGGGTGATGGAGCAGGTATCCCTCGACGACCGAATCCAGTCGTCGCTCGACGCACTGCCGTACGAGTTTCGCACCGTACTGGTGCTGCGTGAGGTGGAGGATCTGACCTACGACCAGATCGCAGCGGCCCTGGGAGTACCCATCGGCACGGTGCGCTCCCGGCTGGCGCGAGCGCGCGGCATGCTCCGCGAGCAACTCGGCGAGTGCGGCCCGACCTGGTAGAGTGATGATTGAGAGGACGACGAAGCGATGAGCTGCGACGAGTACCGGGAATGGATCTCCGTCGACCTCGACGGAGAACTGTCGGCCGAGGAGGCCGTACAGCTGCGCGAGCATCTCGCGCATTGTGGACAATGCCGTCAGGTCAAGGAAGACTTCAAGCTCAATCGCATCCTGCTGACTGCAATGGAACCTCGCACCGCTCCCGCCGACGCCTTCGAACGCCTGGGCACGCGGCTGAGTGTTCAAGGAACACGCTGCGCGCCCCCTGCCCCCCGGCGATCTTCGCGCCGCGCGCAGCAGGCAAAGGTGCCCGTCTCCTTTTCGCCCGCACGACGCCGCTTCACACTGGGGCGAGTACTGCGCGCCGCAGCAGTCTTTGCAATTCTGTTCATCGGAATGCTCACGTGGCTCGGTCTGACCGCTCCCGATACGGACGCTCAAACGCCGGCCCTGAAGCCGGCCCGCCCTGCGGTACACCAGGTTTCCGTCGCACCGGTCGCACTCATGCGAGGACACGCCATGCTGCAGGCAACGAATCCGGTAGCCGACGCCTCTGCCTGGCACTATCTTGCAAGTGAAGATGACGCGCGTTCCTCCGAACAGGCTCCTTCCGATGCCGGACAGGGAATGTAGCTTTTCATGCGGTGTGCGCGGTCCGCGGGTGGCGGAAGGGAAGCATGTGGTCCGGCCCCTCCGCCCCTACGGTCGCGAGTTCTCTCCCTCGTACGTCTCACCCTGGCCGTCATGGCGCTCGTGCTGGCAGCGCGCGGCACTCCCGCGGTGGCACAGATTGGCGCCCCCCCCCCACAACTGACTGCGGGTGACCTCCTGGTCCGTGCCATCGGCAATGAAGACATCACCTACACGGCCACGCGCACGTCGATCTTCTGGGCCCGCAACGGCAAGACCCGCGCCCTGGTCGCCCGCATCTATCGCGACCGCCGACGCGTCCGGTACGAGTATCCTGCT
Source organism: bacterium (assembly GCA_021782195.1). GTDB lineage: Bacteria > Vulcanimicrobiota > Xenobia > RGZZ01 > RGZZ01 > JAJXVI01. The sequence goes on from JAJXVI010000011.1 coordinate 2,552, forward strand.
CGAGGCAACCAGCCTGCGCGCGCGGTCGTGGAAACCAACCACTGGCTCTACTTCATCGACCCGGCTGCCCACAAGATCACGCGTGCCCGGCGCCAGCGCGATTTCGAACTCGACGGAGTCCGGGTAAAAATGGCCCTTACCAACTACATCTGGCGCCTTTAACCGACGACGGTGCCCCACCTACGCTTGGTTGCCGCCTATCGGCCTGGAGCGCGCTTTCCAACTCAACGCTTCTGGATTGCCCTGCGCCCCATGCTGGTCGTGCGTTCCGAACGCTACGGTCGCTCAGGAGAACTTCGGTCATCGTGGTTTCTTGATTCGATTCACATCCTCAAGAAGCTGAACAGCCAGCTCTTCAATCCTGAAATGGGCTTCAACCTCCCCATGCACGACGTCGCGCTTCCTCACCAGGTACGACTGGCCGAAGTGCCGGCGCGCGTCGGCTTCACACCCGTTCTGCTCCCATCCGACCGCGAACCGGTCGGATTTCGACTCGTCGACATTCGCATCGAGCACTACGGCAAGACAAAGGCAGTACGCTTTGTCTATTCCGACGGCATCGAGTCGTTCTCACTGCTTGAAGCCGCCCACCCGAAAGGACAGTTCCAGAAAATCGAGGGCGCACACGCCGAAGCACTCAACCGGCTCGACACCGAGGCCCAGGTCTTCACCTCAGCGGAGGCCAACCTTGTTCACTGGCAGGACAGAGCACGACTGTATACCCTGATCGGGTCGATGCCGGCAAGCGAGCTGCTCGATTTCTCCAAGTCGATCGTCGCCTCCACGCATCCACGCCCCCCGCTGCAAAGACCCCACCCGGTCGGGCACACCACTGCAGTTTCAAGGCCACCACCGCCACCACCCCACCCTCCCCTGACATTTGGCGAGATTCTCTATCGCGGCTGGGTTCGCTTCATCCACTTTTTCGGGTTGTAGTCTACACCTTCCAGCCCCTCGCCATCGCTCCCAACCGCGCGCCAGCACGTGTGAGGAGGGCATCTTCGCGGTTGGTCCGCCGTCACGCTCTCCCCGATCTCGACCCATCAGGCGTCGCCGTTTCGAGACTCCGCCACAGATACCACGCAGCAACCGTTCGCCACGGTCTCCATGGCTCGGCAAGCGCGTCCATCTCGCGGGGGAGCGGCAGCGTCTCCATCCCGCGCAACCTTCCCATCGCCTTGCGAATCCCGAGGTCGGCGATGGGAAAGACGTCGGTTCGTCCCAGGTGGAAGATGAGCAGCATCTCCACCGTCCACGGTCCGATCCCTTTGACTCCGACGAGCTGACGGCGGATCTCCTCATCGGCAAGATCGGGAATTCCCGCCAGATCCACGCGCCTTTCCACGGCCGCGAGGGCCAGCGCATACAGCGCACGCCGCTTTGGTCCAGACAGTCCGACGGATGCCAGAACCTCCTCGCCAAGCGCAAGCACGCCTTCGGCCGTCGGCGATCCCTCGAACAGGCCGGCAAATCGACCGGCGATGGCGGCCGCCGCACGACCCGCCAGTTGCTGGTAGATAATCGACTCGCACAGCGCGGAGAATACGGTCTCCCCACTGCGTACGAGCGCAAACGCGCCCACTGCGTCAATCACGCGCCGCATCGCGGGATCGGCCCGCCGAAGCTGACGGACGGCGGCCTCGCGCGTCTTTGTGTCCCACAGCGAAACATGCAACGCCCCGGCACGCATTCCGCGCGACGCGTCGTCACCACTCTCCCGTGGCCCGGCTGCGAGCTTCCACCGGCCGTTCATCAGCGGATCGGTCTGAACACCCTCGGCCTCGAGAAGACGACGCTTCGTCACGATTCCTCCGTTCGCCGAGAAGCCGCCCGCCTGTCCATCCGCGGTCAGCACGCGATGGCACGGCACCACCAGCGGCACGGGATTGCGACCGAGCGCCTGTCCCACCGCACGCGCCGCGCCGACGCGACCCACGGCCCGCGCAAGGTCACCGTAGCTGCAGACCTGCCCGGAGGAGAGTCGACGCGCGTGCCCGTAGACCGCGCGGTCGAATTCCCCGTGACCTTCGAGATCGACGGGCACGTCGGAAAAGTCTTGAGGGCTCCCCCCGAGATGCTTAGCCAGCCGGTCCACGACGTCGTGCATCCACACCGGCAGTTCCTTCGCCGCCTCTGAACCGTCCGGCAGTCGTGCCTCCACCGACCGGCGGTCCAGCTCGGGGAGCACGACAGACGTCAGCCCGCGTTCACTCCACCCCACCGCACAAACCCCGCTTGTGACCTCAAACACGTGATGATACCGATGCTTCATCGGGGAGACTCCCTGTCCGTCAATCTCGCCTCGTTCGACAGATCCCTGGCACCCTGGCGTCGGGGCAGGGTGTGCCGCCAGGCCCGCGTGCGATTCAGTGCGTTCCACCTTGCGGTTCCACCACCACTGCGGTGCCGTATGCAAGAACCTCGGTGGCCCCGGCTGCGACCTCCGTCGAGTCGTAGCGCATTCCGATGACCGCGTTCGCGCCCATTGCAAGTGCATTGGCGACCATGATCGCAAAGGCCTCGCGGCGAGTCTGCTCGCACATCTCGCTCCAGAGGGTGATGTTGCCGCCCACAAACATCTGCAGCGACGCCCCGAGGCTTCCGAGAACGCTGCGCGACCGCACGACGATGCCGCGCACGACGCCCAGGTTGCGCACAATGCGCACGGCGGGCAGCTCAAAAGCCGTTGTCACCTGCACGTTCGGGGCTGTTTCCACACCTGCACCTCCTCGCCACATCGGGTCTGCCCACGCAAGAATGTCAGCAAGAGCGTTTCCCGTATCCTACGTTCGCGCCATGGGAATGTCCTCCACGAACGCTCCCACGAAGATCCGCCGGAAACGCGGACGCATCAAGGCGCAACCCCTTCCCTGCCCGACGCTCAGAGCGGCGCAGTCCCTCCTCCAACCGCGATTCGCAGGTTGAGCAGGAAATCGGCAGGGTCGTTCGTGTTGAAGCATCGGCGCGGGACGTGTGCGTCCACCGCGCGCCCGCGCCAGAGGTCCACAGGCAGGAGGATGATGGCGCGCAGCCCGGCGGAAGGATTGCTCGACTCACGGGCCGCGGCGGCCACGGCTTCCACGTTCCGCACGGTGTCACCGCCAATCACGAAGAACATCACCTGTGGCAGCAGGCTCTTGCGACGCAAGGCGGCCTGCCGCGCCAGCACCCCCGCGCGGTGGACGGCGTCCTCGTCCAGGCACGACTCGTGCCAGCAATACCCCCAGAAGAGGCGCAGATCGAGCCGCCTCCCGAAGACCAGCGCAAACGGCTCGGGGGGGTGCAACTCGATGACCCATCCGTGCTCTTCGAGACGCGCGCGCAAGGTCTCCAGCAGGCCGACCCAGTCGCGCCCCCCTTTGCCGTGCCCACTGGCGTGAAACAGGTTCCCGTCAGCACGGCGCACACCGGGCCCGCCGTCGCCGGGACCCAGGTTTCCCAGCGCCGCGTCGCAGTGCAACGAGGGAAGAGGGCGAAGCGGGGTGGTCTCGGCAGCGCGCCGCACAGGTTCGTCGCTCCCCCCCTCCGGCCCCACCGCGCCGGCGAGCGCACGCTCGTCCACTCCGAACGCCGCCCGCATGAGCGCCAGTCGCATCTCGGCCGCAGAAGCGAAGCGGGCCGCCGGGTCGAGATGGAGTCCTCGCATCACCCACGCAGCCAGCGACGCGCGCACGCGACGACTCAAAAGCGCACGCATCGCTGCGTCATGAGGCTGCACGAAACGCGACACCGCTTCCGGCGGAGGCTCTCCTACAAACAACCAGTGTGCAATCGCCGCGACTCCGTACAGGTCGGACGCGGGTCCACTCCCGCCAGGGCTCGCCCCGGCGTCAGGCGACCGACCCGCAAAAGTGCCTGGCTCCCTCGGAGCGCCCTCCTCCACCCGACCACCCCCGTCGTCAGCCGGGGAGCGCAACACACCGACGTAGAGCTCCGGGGCGGCAAATCCGGGCGATCCCCAACCGCGCAACAGCGGACGCGTCCGTTCGTCCGCAACGAAGTGACGCGCGAGCCCGAAATCCACCAGATGCAGCGAACCCGCAGCGGGCCAGGATGTCGCGTCGCATGAGACGTCCGCGGAATCGGCGATCCCCGTCGGGGCATCCCCCCCCCGAAAGGACTCGCACCGGCCGCTGTCTTCCTCGGACACCATCACGTTATCAGGAGAAACGTCACGAAACAGCACCGGCGGGTTCCGCGCGTGAAGATACTCCAGCACCTCGAGAATCCGCTCGAGCCAGTGAATTGCGAGCGACTGGCGCGGAAGTCCGCGCACTTCGACCCGTTCACGCAGCGAGAGCCCCGGCACGCGTTCCATCACGAGATAGAAAGCGCCTTCTTCCTCGAACTCGTCGAACACCCGTGGCACGGCCGGGTGCGCAAGGCTCGCGAGGATTCGCGCCTCGTCGCGAAACTGCGCGACGTGCTCCTGGGCACCCCGCCCGCACGGAGGACGCATCTGCTTACACGCGCACTCCACGCCGCGCACGCAGTCAAACGCGTGAAAGACCGTGCCCATGCCGCCGTGCCCGAGCACACCCAGCACCTGGTAGCGTCCGCCACAGAGCGTTGCAGGTTGCATGGGACGGGTCTTCCGCTCCGCAACGCTGAACGCCTGCCTTCAGGACCGCGCCAGCGCCCCGCGCGCCGCACGCGTCCGCGCGCACCCGTCCCCCCGCACGCGTCCCCGTCAGCGCAGCCGATACGCGCGCGCGAACGGCGAACACGGCCCGGGATCTGCCACGTTGCGCAGATGGCGCGGACCCTGGTCGTCAACCACCCATCCGCGACGCGCCTGATTCTGAGCCACGCGACCGACAAACACGTAGACGTGCGCCGGGGTCTCGGATTCGCCCGGGCTGTCCTGAGAAAAACAGACATCGCCCGGCACGAGAAGCATCGGGTCTTCTACGCGTTCGAAGCCCTGCGACGCGAGGAACCCCTCGAGGGCGCGCGTTCCAGGCGACGCGTCCTCGGGTACCGAGACACCGACCTGGCGAAGCGCGTGTGTGACAAAGTCCACCGACGTGTCCTCCCGTGAGGCGGCCGCAGCGGTCGCAACAGCCTGCGCGTACCAGTCGCCCCGCAAAAGCAGGTGCACCAGACGCACCGAGGCCTCCGCTCCCAGTACGTCGGTGATGTGCACGTGCGGCGCGTAGAAGTAGCCTGCGGAACCGACAGTCCCGATCGACGCCTCGAGTCGCACGAAGTAGTCCTCGCCAACGGCGTGGCACTCCCGAAACGTATAGACCGCAGGAGCGTCGACGGCGACGCGGTCTTGCTCCGCTAGCTGCGACGCCTGGCGGTTCTCTCGCTTGTACCAGCTGTTGTGGACGACGGTCAGGATGCCCATGGTCGGATTCGCGTGCGTTCCTTTCGAGCGTGTCGGAGAGCGAACGCCCCCGACGTCGCCGAGCATTTTGCCTGCAACAGCGCGTCCCCCTGCCAGAGCGGACTCCTCAAGCGAGTCAGGGGACGGCGCGGGCGCACCCGCGGGGACGTACCGTTCATCGCCGCGCCACCCCGCGACGCACGCGTGGTGTGCGACGGGGGACGGCACGCGCGGGGCCGGGCAAGAGGACGGCACGCGTGGTGCGCGCCCGCGCTGCAGAGGAGGACGGGCCGGTGGCGCGAAAGCTCAGTGCGCCGTCACGACGGCCCATCCGGGGGCAGCGCCCCTGGTGATATTCCCTGACCAGGAGGATACTCCCCTGAAAATCGGCCTTGCAATGTTTTCCACCCACTACGCGATCCGTCCGGACGAGCTTGCGCGCGAAGCCGAAAATCGCGGATTCGAGTCGCTCTGGCTACCAGAACACACCCACATTCCGGTCGACCGAAAAGGTCCGACGGGCGATCCACTGCCCGAGGAGTACTGGAACACGTTCGACCCGTTCGTTGCGCTCACGGCCGCGGCCGGCGCGACGCGCAACCTGCGCCTGGGGACTGGCATCTGCCTGGTTGTCCAGCGCGACCCCATCACCACGGCCAAGGAAGTCGCGAGCCTCGACTTCCTGAGCGGTGGAAGGTTCGAGTTCGGCATCGGCGGCGGCTGGAACCGCGAAGAGATCGGCAACCACCGGAGCGACTTCAAGACGCGCTGGAGACGACTGCGTGAAAGCGTCGCGGTGATGAAAAAAATCTGGACCGAGGACGAGCCTTCCTTTGAGGGGGAGTTCTTCCGCTTCGGCCCCATGCTGGCGTATCCCAAGCCTGTGCAGAAGCCGCATCCCGCCATCCACCTGGGCGGGCATGGATCCGTTGCCCTCGACCGCGTCGTCGACTACTGCGACGGATGGCTCCCGATCCCCGTGCGCACGAAAGACCTCGTCGCAGACATCGCCGAACTGCGCCGGCGCGCCGAAGCGGCGGGGCGAGACCCCAAAAGCATCGCGATCTCGCTCTTCATGGCGCCGACGGATGAGAAGGCCCTGCACGAACTGCAGGCGCTCGGGGTCGATCGCGCAATCTTCCGCCTGCCATCGGAATCACGCGAGACGATACTCCCGCGCCTCGACGACTACGCAGAAGTGATGAAGGCGCTGTAGGGGAGGACGGGACGCTTCCCGGGAGGAACACTTTCTCGTGAACGCGTCTCCATCTTTCGACCGTTCCCCGCCCCTCCTGCTCCTGGTGTGCGCCCTCGCGCTGGCCACCGCGCCCGCGGCCCGCGCCCGTCCGTCCCCGCACGCGTCCCCGGAACCCCGTCACGCCGTCCTCGGCGTGGACCCCCGCGAGAATGCGCGGGTTCACGCCATCTTCGGCGCGCGCGCGGGAGCGGCAATCGTCTACGACGTCGTGCGCGACCGCATCGTGTCGGTGGTGCACCCGCCGTTCGCCTTCTCCGTCGTCCACCCGCCTGGCTCGCTCATGAAGCTCGTGACCGCATTCGCCCTGCTCGAACACGGCCTGGTCTCCGACGCCGACGTGGTGGACTGCACCAACCACCTGACCATTCGGGGCAACAGCTACACCTGCGCCGTGAAGGGCGGACACGGCCGCGTCAACCTCCACGAAGCCATCGTGCGATCGTGCTGCAGCTTCTTCTACACCATCGGACAGCGCCTGCCACCACGTCTGTGGCTCGCCGCCGCGCGCGAACTCGGACTCGGCGCGCCGAGCCCCTTCCCGGGCGGCGTTCGCGCCCAGGTGCACCTGCCCCGCTCCCCTCGTGACCGCACGCTCATGCTCGTGGGCGAAGGGCCGGCCGTGCGCATCACACCGTGGGACGCACTCCATCTGGTCGTCCGCTTGCGACGCCTCGCGCGGACGAACAGCGCCGCCGCCTTCGTCTACGCCGCAATGCGCGACGTCGTCGAGCGCGGCACGGGCCAGGCGGCCCGCATTCGCGGCGTGGACGTGCGCGGAAAAACCGGCACCTCCGCCTGGCTGCACTCCTCCGAACATCCCCACCCCACCCACGGCTGGTTCGCCGCCACCGCGCGCAACCTCGCCGTGGTCGTCTACGTCGAACGTGGCACCGGAGACGACGCCGCCCTCCTCGCGGGGCGCATCCTGCGGGCGCTCCTGGATCCGCCACCGCCACACGCACCCAGGACACCCCATGGAGGTGAGAAAGATTGAACGCACCGCAGTCTCCACCGCCGTGCCCCACCCCCCGATGGGCCGTCCCACGCGCGCGGGCGAGCGCGGAAGCGGGGCCCCTGTGGAAGCTTGGGTGCGCGGCCGTCCCACGCGCGCGGGCCGGCGCCCACCGCATCGCGCTGCTCCTCGTCCTGCTCGCGTGGAGGGCCGCCGCTTCGCCTGCGTTCGCGCGAACCGTCACCGTCCACATCCTCGGCGCACGTCCGCCGCACGCGCTGGCGCTTTCAAGCGAGGCGGGGGGACGGGTGCGGGTTGGCATGCGCGTGGACGTGTGGCGTGCGGGCGTACCACTCCGTCTGTGCGCCTGCGCCCCCAGAAGCATCGTGGTGCGGTTCGGGGACGCCCCCCCCGAGCAAGCGACGGCCGTGACCGTGGTCGCGCCCGTCATGACGTGTGGCGGGCGTCGCTACACCGGCGCCATCACCGCGCGCTGTCCCGACGGCGCCACCCTGTTCCTCGTCAACCGCACCCCGCTCGAAGACTACGTCGGCGGCGTGGTGACCTCGGAGGCCCTGCCCGGCACCCCTTTGCAGGCCCTCCGCGCCCAGGCGGTGGCGGCGCGATCTTTTGCCGTGGCGAGCGCGCATCTGCTCACCGCACAGAGGGGACGTCCCCGCGGCCCCCACGCCGAAGAGGGGTTCGACTTCTGCGACCTGACCCACTGCCAGTCTTTTCGCGGACTCGGCCGCGGCGCCGCGCTGCAGGCTGCGCGGGATACGCGCGGACTGGTGTTGTGGAGCGAAGGCAGGGTCGTCGCCGCGTGGTACCACAGCACCTGCGGGGGACGAACCGCCGCCCCTCGGGAAGCGGGCGCCGACCCGGCCCTGCGATCGGTTCCCGACGTGGCTCCGAGTGGACGGGCGTGGTGCGCGGATTCGCCGCACTTCCGCTGGCACGTCGACCTCGGTGTGGCGCGCGTGCGCGACGCCCTCAACCGCGACCCGTCCACGCGGGTTGGCCGGCATCTGCGGACCCTGCGCGTGACCCGACGCTATCCCGACGGGCGCGTGGCCCGTATCGAACTGCGGGGCAGCCGCGTCCGGCAGGTGTCGGGACAGGCGTTCTGGATGGTGCTTGGACGCGAGCTAGGATGGGGAAATGTAGAGAGTGCGTGGTTCTACGTGCATCGTTGCGGCCGAGTCTTCGAGTTCGACGGACGAGGACTCGGTCACGGATGCGGCATGTGCCAGTACGGCGCGGCCGCAATGGCCCGCGCGGGCTACCACTGGCGCGCCATCCTCGCGCACTACTACCCGGGCACGACCGTCCGCCCGCTCCCCCCTCCGTCGCCTGAAGGAGCCCGTACGTGAAACTTCCGCGATCGTCTGCAGGACGCCCGTGGCTCGCGTCACCACGCCTCGCGCTGGCGCTGTTCGCGCTGGCGCTGTTCGCCTGTACGGCGGCCATCGAAGCGCGTCCCCTGCCACGCGACGCATTCACGGCCTTTCGCGCGGCCTCCCACGACCGCTCGCTGCGCGACGAAATTGTTGGCCTGGCCACGCGGGCGGTCGTACAGACCGTGCGAGGTCGCAACGTTACCGCGCTCGCGCCGCCACGCCACGCACTCCTGCGTCGGCGGATCGGCATCTTCGTGACGCTCGTCGAGCACCATCGGGTGCGAGGGTGCATGGGCGACCTCGACCCGGTCACCTCAAGCGCCGCCGGGGACATCGCGCGCGCGGCCCGACTCGCCGCTTCTGAAGATCTGCGCTATCCGCCGCTGCGCCCTTCCGAACTCGACGAAATCCGGCCCGTGGTCTCGGTGATCGGCCCGTTGCGGCGCGTGCTCTCGCCTGCCGGGCTCGATCCGGTCGTCCTCGGACTTTTCGTGCAACAGGGTGGCAGGGGAGCCGTGCTGCTGCCGGGGGAGGCGCTCTCGCCTGCGCGCCAGATTGCTGTCTGCAAGGCGAAGGCCGGCATCGCTCCGGCGGCGTATCCTGCCATGTACGTCTTCCCCACCGTCGTGTTCGAGCAGAGAAGGAGTCCGCGATGAACGCATCGATTCCCGGCTACTGGCACTGGGTGGCCCTCGCCACCCTCATGCTCTGGGCACTGGTGCTGCGCATGCGCGTCTCGTGGCGAACCCACCTGGCGGTCGCGCTCGCCATCGCATGGGCCACCGCGCTCTTCTCTTGGTCGGTCACCCTCGATCCGGCGGTGGGCAGCGTGTCGGGCCACGTGGCTTCGGCGAAGAGCCACCAACCGCTGGTCGGCGCCCGTGTCTACCGGCCCGACGGCGACGCGTGGACGCGAACCAACGCAAATGGCGACTTCCACCTTCCAGGCGTACCGGTGGGGAAGGACGAGCGCATCACCGTGCGCGTCCTCGGATACGAGACGTCGTACAGCGAGGTCGCCGTGACCGAAGCGCACGACACGAGCGGCGTGCTGTTCCGCATGACACCGCGCAGGCCAACCTTCTACATCTACAACTCCACCCGCGTATTCACCCCTCGCCAGAAGCCGGTGATCCAGATCAACGGCGACCTGATCAACAATCTCGACATCGCAGTGTACCGCCTCGACCCGCGCACCGACCGGGCCGGCGTGGTCGATGCGAGCAGGCGCACGAAGCTGGCTGCCCGGGTCACACGCAACCAGAACTCGATTCGGGAACTTCACTACGAGCCCACGCTCGACCCTGACGGCGACTTCGCCGACAGCGTGACGCTTCCGGATCGCCTCTCCCCTGGCCTCTACCTCGTCACGGCAAGCCAGGATGGTGGACCGCTCGTGCGCACCGCCTGGTTCCTGGTCACCGATCTGGCCGTGGTCACCCGTCGCTCTCCCCACGAACTGCTGGTCTACGCCCAGCGGTTCAGCACTGGAACGCCTGCGGCGGGGGTTCGTGTTGACCTCCTCGGAGCCGACGGCGCAGTGGTTCGCGAGGGCGTCACGGGCCGCGACGGCACGTGGCTGTGGAAGAAACCCGCCCCCCAGCGCTTTCAACTGCTCGCGAACCAGAACGACATGTACGCCTACTGCACGGTCGACGCCGCATACGACGTCGACACCCAGCAACCGGCGGAAGTCTACCTCTTCACCGATCGTCCCATCTATCGACCGGGGCAGCAGGTGTTCGTAAAAGGCATCGTCCGCCTCAACCACGACCGTGTGCTGAGCATTCCAACTGGCCCGGTGAGCGTCGCCCTCCAGGATAGCCAGGGCGCCACGCTCGAGAAGACGGTCGTCCCCTGCAGTGCGTTCGGAGGGTTCGCCTGCCAGTTCAAGCTGCCAGCCCATGGGTCGCTGGGAAGCTACGCCGTGCTGGCCACGTTCGGACGGCTGGTGCAAAACGCCAGTTTCCAGGTCGCCGACTACCGCAAGCCCGAGTATCGGGTCGACCTGACCCCTGAAAAGAGCCGCTACACCAGTGGAAATCGTGTACGCGTGCGCATCAACGCCCGTTATTTCTTCGGGTCGCCGGTCGCAAACGCCAAGGTTCACTGGTCGGCCTTCGAGTCGTACGCGCACTTC
>JAJXVI010000587.1 GCA_021782195.1 bacterium
GCCTGGACCGGAGGGTGGAAGCCCGGCGCAACGGCATGGTTCACTTTCGAGGACGAGGTCTTTCGAACGCAGTTCGACGTGGATCCAGAACTGCGGACGGCGCTCGTCTCACTGACCGAAGAGATCGTAGAGTGGCGCCTGGCAGACTACGTGGTTTCCCGAGCACCGGGCAGGTAATGCGCGCGGCCCCAGCACGTCACACTCGATGAGCACGGCGGCTCACGTCAATCTTCCCCTAAAAAGCAGGGGAAACCCCGCCATCGGCCCGCCCGCGTTACAGATCAGATTGGCGCTCAAGGTCGACCGCGTCAGGCGGAGGTTCGACTGCCCGAAGCAATTCGTGCGCCTCGCGTGCGCTGCGAGCATCTGCCGCGGCACGGCACAACGGTTCTCGCGCATCGTCGATTCGGCCCGTTCGCACCAGTGCTTCCCCCAGTCGCAACGCGAAAAACGGATTCGCCCCGTCCAGCGTACTGGCAACCTCAAGGTGGTCGAGCGCACGAGCCGGCTCGATGGCCAGCAGCAGGTACCCGAGAAATCCCTGAGCGTTCGAGTCATGCGGATTCAAGTCGATGACCCGAGAGAAGCAGCGGCGAGCCTCATCGTAGCGCTCCAGTTCGAGTTCGCAAAAACCCAGGTGCAGAAAGAAACGAGGATTTGACGCCTCGATGGCCACCGCCCTCCGATAAGCCTCGGCTGCAGCCTCAGTCTGCCGCCCCAGATCGTGCAACGTGCCGGCATAGAAATGTGGCCACGCAGACTCTGGGCTACTTGCCGCGGCTTCCAGAAACCAGCGGCGGGCGTCATCGAGACGCCCTTCCAGGGTGGCCATCACGCCCATATCCAGCGGATCGCCGAAGATTGCGTTTGCACGCAGCGACGCCAGGGCTTCGGCCACCGTACTTTCTTCCCCGTCCGGGGAGACCAGCGCGGAATAGGTTCGCTGAAGGTCGCGAAACGCAAGCGCACTGGGCAGTCCAGAAAAATACAGCGATTGAGGAACCTCCACGCTTCTTCCCTCGTACACGCAGTGATCCGGCAGACGTGTTCCGCTCAGGTGGCGGTGGCCAAAGACACGGCAGGAGTAAGGTCGATGAGCGTAGAGACCGCATCCGCCCGTACCTTCCGCGCTCGAAGGAGCCGTGTGAAAGGGGCACACGCGATACAGGTACTCCCCTGCATCGTCCCGCTGACGCTCCACATACGCGCGAAACGCATTTCCGAGAGCCGTGCCGAGACGCCTCGCAATGGCAAGGTGTTCGAGGTCATGCACATGATGTGCACTCAGCCCTTCCGCCGTACAGCAGGTATAGCACGCACCGCACCCGTTACCAACGGGCCGCAGCGACTGCGATTCAAGTGCCCTCGTCACTGCATCATAGAGTTCGTCGAGTCGGAGAAGCAACCGGTCGACGGCCTGACTGCGCAGTTCTTCCGAACGTGCAAGGTCGGGTGGCGTCACTTTGAGGACACCGGTACGTGGCAGGGTCGAGATGGTGCACGCCAGGAGGCCAGAGCGGATCCGCGTGGCGTGTTCGGGGTTCGCCACTCCCGCTTCTTCACTGAGTCTCGCATCCCTAACGCTTCTTCGTAACGTTTCAATACCCCTTCAGGCCATCACGGCACCGACCTCACGCAGTCGTTTTGACCAGACCGGAAGGCCTCACGCGCCTCCACGTGGAAACGATGAGCGCGGGGGTCCTGCAGGGCTCGGATTCTTTTCCTGGCAATGCGGAAGGCATTCCGGAAGGCATTTTTGCACCCGCGCAGGCCGCGAGTTGACATACCGACAGGGGCGCTGGCCTCGGGAAAAGAAGATGGTCGTAAGTGGCTCACCCACTCGGCCGAGTCTGTGGCCGACGGATACGACCACGGGAGGTATTTGCCTTGGAACCGCTCAAAGTTTTCGCGCAAGCAATTGACGCCAGTACACAGCTCGTGGAACTACACGGCGAGATCGACCTCTACACTGCGCCAGAATTCCGCACGAGCCTCGGTCCCTACATTGAAAACGGGCCAGAAACACTCGTCATCAGCCTGGAACACGTCGCCTACGTCGACAGCTCCGGGCTCTCAGTACTCCTGGAAGTACACAGGCGACTGACTGCACGCAACGCCAGTCTGCTGATTGTCTGCACGCATCCCCAGACCATGAAGGTCTTCACTATTACCGGCCTCATCCGGGTCCTGAGGGTACACGCGAGTCTCGACGAAGCGTTGCAGGCTGCCGCGGCGCAGTCCTGACCGAGAGGGCAGACAATCCCGGAATCTCGAGAGTAGATTGCACGTGCCGACCTACGAAGAAGCCTGGACGCAACTGCTGGAAACTCCGTCCTACGATCCCGCGGCTTCGTGCAACCTCGTCAATGCTTCTGACATGAAGCGGCTCGGCGTAGAGCCGCGCCTCATGACCAAGCATGACACGCGCGCGGCGCGTCCGCAACCCCTGCGCGACCGAGGCCTGTTCCTGCTTCCGGCCACAAACGGGTCATACCACGTGCTGCGGGAAGACGGTTACTTCGACCTGCGTCCCCACGGGCAGGACCATCCGCGCACCTTCGTCGCGCAGTACCCTTTCCGGATTGAGACGCTGGAAGGTACGCAGAGCGAGATGAGTCATCTCGACCGTCTCTACCTGACTGGCGTCATCGCCGACTTCCTGGAGGAAAGCGGGCCCCTCTACGCCACGGTGCGAGGGCGTCGTTTCAGTCCGACTTTCACTTACTTCGTCGGAGATCTCGGGCCGCTAAGCGCACGCGGCGTACAGTATGAAGTCGACCAGGGGTACGAGAGCGCCGATGAGATCGCGCTCTTCGAGGCGAAGACCAGTGGCGCCTCGAACTTCCTGGTCCGACAACTGTATTTTCCTTTTCGAGCCCTGGCAATGCGGACAACCAAGCACATTCGCTCGGTGTTTTTGAGAGATCG
>JAJXVI010000588.1 GCA_021782195.1 bacterium
TCACAGCCAGTTTTGCGCGTCGCCTCGACGAGTTGTGCCGTCCCACCGTGAAGGAGGCGCAGGACGGCGACACGGTGCTGCGTGGTCGCGTGCTCATTGCGCCGGGGAACCTGCACACACTCCTCAAGCGGAGCGGTGCCCGGTACTACGTGGAGGTCAAGGAGGGGCCACTGGTGTCCCGGCACCGTCCGTCAGTCGACGTGCTCTTTCGCTCGACGGCCCGGTACGCGGGTCGAAATGCGGTGGGCGTGATTCTGACGGGAATGGGCGACGATGGCGCACAGGGGTTGCTGGAGATGCGTCATGCCGGTGCATTCACGATCGCGCAGGATGAGGACACCTGCGTCGTCTTCGGCATGCCACACGAGGCGATCAAGCGCGGTGGGGCGGAACGCGTGCTGCCCCTGGAGGAGATTGCGGACGAGATGCTGGTACACGCCCGTTAGAGGAGACGCCATCGAAAGTGTGGCGTCATCGAAAGTGTGGCCTCATCGCCGTGCTTCGAACCTTGGTTGCGCCTGTCGTCGACCCCGTGTTGCGCCTGGAGTCGCTTTGCGCGTCGAGGCTCGGCCGGGGCTTGCACGGTAGGAAGGAGCCGGCCGTCGGTCGAAATACGCGCGGGAACCACGCGTGGGGAGTACGTTTTTGTTCAAGCCAACCTGCAATCAGGAAATCCAGATCGAGGGGGCGAACTATCGCTTTACCGAACATCCGGCTGCTCCTGGGTTTCCCTATGGACAGGAGGGGCGTGCGGCGACGGTCTATCAGCTCGACCGCCTTGATGAACAGGGCAACGTCGCGCCCTCCGGTCGCACTGCCTTCAAGGTTTTCAAACAACGCTTTCGGCTGCCAGCCATGGTGATGCTGGCTTCGTCCCTTTCCCCGCACGCTCGGCACAAGGGCCTTCTAGCCTGCTCTCGTAGCGTTTTGACGCCAAATGTTCACAGCGCACTGCTGCGCGACGCGCCGGACCTCATCTATTCCGTTCTGATGCCCTGGGTGGAAGGGCCGAACTGGATGGAATTCATGCTCGATGGGCGCAATCTGTCTCCCGCCGAGTCGCTCTCCCTTGCCCGAACTCTCGTCGACGTGATGACGGGGATGGAGCAGGCAGGTATTGCTCACTGCGATGTTTCCGGTCCGAACCTCCTGCTTCCGATGTTCGCGGCCGCCGGTGGACGGCGCTCAGGCGTCGAACTGGTCGACCTTGAACAGCTCTATGCTCCCGGTCTGACCAGACCGGAGATCCTGACCGGCGGGTCCCCTGGATACGCGCATCGCTCCCAGTCGGCAGCCGCGCTCTGGTCCGCTGAAGCGGATCGTTTTTCCGGCGCCGTGGCAATCTCCGAGATCCTGGGCTGGTGCGACCCGGAAATCCGCAAGGCGACCTGGGGAGAGAGCTATTTCGACCCATCCGAGATGCAGCTGGATACCGACCGTTACCGCCTGCTGACGAAGGTGCTGTTGGCCCGATGGGGCCAGAGCATCGTCGCGACCCTGGATCGCGCATGGAAGAGCCCGACGCTGGCGGCGTGTCCCACTT
This sequence comes from bacterium, assembly GCA_021782195.1. Classification (GTDB taxonomy): domain Bacteria; phylum Vulcanimicrobiota; class Xenobia; order RGZZ01; family RGZZ01; genus JAJXVI01. The sequence continues at coordinate 1,544 of JAJXVI010000588.1, forward strand.
TTGGGGAATGGATGCTGGCGCTTCCGGACAGCGTTCCCACCGTGCGTGGCCCGGTTCTGGCGGCCCCTTCCGCTGAGGTTGCCGCCCCTGATCCGAGTTCGAGGGAAGCGCTTCAACCGCTCCTGGATCTGGCCAACGACTTCGAAGTGCAGGGTCACCTCGACGAAGCGCTGCACACGCTGCGCAAGGCCCTCGCGTTTGTCGCGCCGGACGGTGGAACCGCCATTGAACTCGAAATGATGATCGCGCGGATCGAGGAGAAGCGTGCGTCTCGTGATTCGAAACTGGCGCTCGGGGATCCCGCGCCGGTGGCGGTCCTCTCGCAGGGCCCCCCTCCCGTCTCTCAGCCGGTAAGCCTTCCGCGCGACGTCCGATCGCGACCCGTGGAAGGGAGATGGCAGTCACCTCCGGAACCCGCCGCACCGGTCAGACCGGCAGTAGAGCCGCCTGCCGCTTCATCTCCTCGCCCCCCGAAAGCGTCGGATGACTGGCGCGTGCTCGAAGGTATGGAGCCGCTCCCGGCTCGCTCTGAAGGCGCTCAGGCGCTCCGGAAACCCATGCTGTGGACGGCCCTGGTGCTTGTGGCGCTTATCTGCGTGGCCTACGGACTTCACGTGGCCGTCGGGAACCGCACCGCAACCGCGGGGGGGGCACGACCGCCGTCACCGGGCGGTTCTACGTTTGTGCCTGTGCTTGCGTCGCAGGCCTCTTCTGTGTTGTCGGATGTTGGCAGGAGCAAAAGCGCTGCGCCCGGGCACGCGGCGTCTTTGTCGAACCACGAGAACACGCACGCGCCTGTGCGTTCAGAGTCGGCCGCGCCTCTGGACGCACAGCCGGCCGCGCGGTCGGCCGCACCGGTCAATGGCGGAGTGCAGCCTGCCGCCTTGGCCCGCCAGGGGACGGTGACCCTCACGACGGTTCCGAAGGTGGTTGGCCTTGTTGTCGACGGGCTCGCTCCGAGGAAGGTGGTTCACTCGGGGGCGCACCTCACGCTTCCCTACGGTGCACACGTGCTGACGGTTTCCGCCGATGGCTATGTTTCCACGAACGACAAGCTTGACGTCGGGTCGGCGCAGACCGACGCGAAGATCCGCCTGGTTGCCCAACCGGCCTCGCTGACCGTTGAGACCGTCCCCTCCGACACCTGGGTGCACATTGCAGGCGCAGACACCAGTAACGCTCAGATCAAACAGCAGAAGCAGGGGGGACACGCGTTCACGATTCCCCCGGGCCCGTACGTTGTACAGGTTTCGAAAGAAGGGTACGAGCCGCCTGGTGCGAAGCACATTCAGTTGCTTCCCGGTCAACATCGCACGATCGGCCCCATCGATCTGGCGCGGGTCCCTCCGCCTCAACCCGTGTATTATCCGCCGCCGGTGCAGCAG
>JAJXVI010000589.1 GCA_021782195.1 bacterium
TCTTCAGCCAGAAGAACACGACGGTTCAGAAGACCACGCTCTTCATCTTCCTGACCCCCCACATCATCGACACGCCGCAGAAGCTCCGAGAAGTCAACCAGGAATACGACCAGCTCTTCGAACGCGCAGACAAGCGCGACCGCGACTTCAACAACGACTGGGAGTACCACAGCCAGAAGAATCCGCGCACCCAGGTTCCTCACGCCAGTGACGAGCCCGTGCCTGGCCCACTGCCCACGCCCGAGGCATCGCCCGCGCCCACGCCGGCACCGTTCAAGGCACTGCCCTCGCTGCCCCAGCCCGCCCCGACCCGACGGGAACTGCAGTGGGAATGAGCAGCGGGAGCAAATCCGGCAAAGACACCGTCACGACCACGTACGCTGATCTTGACGAGGCCAGCACGCGCGTGAACGAACATCGACCGGACCCGCCGAGTCGGGTGATCAAACTCATCCTGGAGAAGTTCTCCATCGAGTTTCTTCAGAAGCACCTGCTGCTGCCGCTCGATGGCGGAGAGCTCGTGCGCATCGGCATCGCCTCGCGTGACGCCCTGCCCGCCCTGGAGGACGTACGGCTCGTCCTCCAGCAGGACGTCGAGCCGGTTCTCATGTCGCAGGCCGAGGTCGAAGAGGGACTGCGGCAGTTGCTGGTCGAGCAGCTCGAGACCGAGCGCCCCGACGAGGACGCCGCAGTCGTGCTGGGCGAGGAGGATACGGCCGCCGACCTCTATACCATCAGCACCCAGGCTCCCATCGTTCAGCTTGTCACTTCGATGATCCTCAAGGCCGTCGGGGTGGGCGCCTCCGACATCCACCTCGAACCGTACGAGGACCACGCCGTTGTGCGCCTGCGCGTCGACGGTGTGCTTCAGGATGCCTTCACCGTTGCGCGTTCACGCTTCAACGCCGTGGTCTCGCGCCTCAAGGTCATGGCCCGCCTTAATCTCGCGGAGTCACGCCTTCCTCAAGATGGCCGCATCAAAGTGCGCGCGGGCGACCGACGGATCGACATCCGCGTCTCCATCGTTCCCACGCTCTTCGGAGAGCGCGTGGTGCTCCGTCTCCTCGACCGCAGCCAGAAACTCCGCTCGCTCGATGACGTCGGACTCGACGCCCACTCCTACGCGCTGGTGAGGGCTTTTGGCGACTATCCACACGGCCTGGTGCTTTCCACCGGACCGACTGGAAGCGGAAAGTCCACCACGCTGTACGCCCTCATGCTTGAGGTGCAATCTCCCCACCGCAACATCATCACCATCGAAGATCCGGTGGAGTATCAGGCTGCACGCATCGGTCAGATTCAGGTCAACGCACGCATCGGACTCACCTTCGCCGCCGGGCTGCGCTCGATTCTGCGCCAGGACCCGGACGTCATCATGGTGGGCGAGATTCGCGACGCCGAGACCGCCGACATTGCGATCCACGCAGCCCTGACGGGCCACCTCGTTCTCTCCACGCTCCACACCAATGACGCACCCACGGCAGTTTCGCGCCTCCTCGACATGGGAATTCCGGGCTACCTCATCAGCGCCTCCCTCCTCGGCGTGGTTGCACAGCGCCTGGTTCGCCGTCTCTGCACGGACTGCCGCGTGCCCTACACACCCCTGGATACCGACCTCGTGCAGGTTGGCCTGCCCCCAACACAGGGACAGGGACAGACCCGCCGGATCTATCGACCGGGTGGGTGCGACGCCTGCTTCCACACAGGCTACAGAGGAAGAGTCGGTCTCTTTGAGGTCCTCTGCGTCGACGAGGAGATCGGGCGCCAGATAGCCCGTTCCGGTGAAGCGTCCTCGATCCGCGCCGCCGCCGTCGCAAAGGGAATGAGAACCCTGCTCGATGACGGAAACAGCAAACTCCTGACCGGAGTCACCTCCATCGAGGAGATTCTCCGGGCCAGTCGCACCTGAACGTCGTGCCGCTCTACGAGTATCAGGCCTACAACTCCCAGGGCAAGACCGTCACCGGCATCATCGACGCACCTTCGCGTAACGTCGCCTACGCACGCGTGCGAGAGCAGGGACTCTATCCGGCAAGTGTGCACGAGGAACGCGGAGAGAGCGCCGGTGATCGAACCTCTGCCGAAAACCTCGCTTTCTCGCTCATTCAGCTGGCGACCCTGATACGAGCAGGCGTGCCCCTCACACAGTCGATCGACTCCCTGGTGGGCCAGCTTCCTGACCGCACCTTGCAGCGTGCCTTCTCACGGGTACGCGTACGTATCCAGGAAGGCACCTCGTTCGCCACGGCACTTGGCGAGTTGCGGGTCTTCGGACCGCTCCTCCCTCGCCTCGTCGCCGCGGGAGAGTCTGTCGGGACCCTGGACACGCTCCTCGAGGAGTATGCGCACTTCATCGAGCGGACCCAGGAATTCCGCAACAAGGTCACCGGGGCGATGATCTACCCGTGCGTCATCCTCACGGCTTGCGTCGGCCTCGTGATCTTCATGCTGGTTCACGTGGTGCCCACACTGACCCGGATCTACGCCGGTTTCAAGGTTCAGCTCCCCCTTCCCACCCGCATCGTGCTGGGCTTTGGAAGCCTCCTGATGAAGGGCGGACTCATCCTCATCGTCGTCGCAGTCCTCGCTGCGCTCGCGTGGTACCGGGGTGTTCCCGCCATCACCAAGAGTCGCATCCTTCTTGGAATTCCATTTGTCGGCCAGATCCATCTGTGGACGCAGATCGCGCGGTGGGCCCGTACGGTTGCCCTGCTCCATCGCGGCGGTGTCCCGCTCGTGCGGGTGCTCGTAAGCGCCCGAGAGGTTGTCGAAAGCGCCTTGCTTTCCTCTGAACTGGAAGCCGTGGAAAAGAAGGTGGAACGCGGAGAATCGCTCGCATCCGCCCTCCGAGCCATTCCCCTGGTCCCCCCCCTGGTTGCGCAGATGGCCGAAACCGGGGAAAAGAGCGGCGAGCTCGAGAACAT
>JAJXVI010000590.1 GCA_021782195.1 bacterium
ATTGGCGCTGTAGATGGTCGCGTTTCTCTCGAGGTTGAGCGAACCGGCATAAATTTGCTGAACACTCTCTGTTGCGGTCGCAAGGTCTTGCTGGATTCCCTGCACACACCGCACGCCGGCCACGTCATTGGTCGCCGCAAGCTGCCCTGACAGCGCCTGCAGCTGGTTGGCTGACTGCTGCATGAACTGCAGTGTATCCGCAACCGAGCCCGAACTCATCGCACTACTCTGCTGGGTGACGGCGGCAATTCGCCCGAGAAGAGCGTCACGAATCTGCATGGCCTTCTGCAACGGTGGCACATTCGGCCCCTCAAGCTGGTAGGGGTGAACTGCAGGCTGCGAGGGCGCAGCGTCAATCACAGCCCCGCTCGAGTCAAGTGCAAGCGCGCTCGGCAGCCCGGCCATCTCGATGGATCGCATCGCGCCGGGATCGGGAGAGGACGGAGCCGCCTCCGAGGAGGCTGCTGGGACCAAGAGACGTGCGACGGGAGGTGCGTAGCCAAACTGCGGGGACGGGGACGGCGGGACGGGAGCCGAAGCCGTCGCTCCCGCGTGTGAGGAGGAAGGTGACTCCTCAAGACGCGCAACCGGGGAAGCATAGGCAGATGCGGCTGGCGATGAAGCAGCAGGAGAAGTCTGAAACGGTGCGGAGACACCGCGAGAATCGACAACGTCGGTCGGCTCCGACTGCGTCTCGATAACCGGCAGGCCGGGAGGCAGCACGTTGTTGAGTAGCTGCGTCAGGGCACTGTTCTGCATGCTGTTCGGTAGCGGGTTGATTTCCATCGTTCCTCACCCAGGAGAGCGTCGTTGCCCTCACTGCGCATGATATACCAGAGCGGCTCCAGAATATCGGTTCTGGATGTTAACTTTTGATCTGCATGGCATCGCAAGCGACATCCGAGGGTCGCAGACGCAACCAGGCTTCCAGTCCACGCCTGCAGTTGTCGAACGCCATTCGCTCCAGCGGAATCGAGACCGGCTGAAACCATTGCAATTCCGCAACGTCGTCGTCAGCAACTGGCTCGCCGCTCACGATTCCAGCCTCGTACACGATGTTCATGGTATGCCCGGGACGTCGGCCGTAGCGGTCCATCCAGATGCCAAGCATTCGATGAAGCACGACGGTCAATCCGGTCTCCTCACGCACCTCGCGAAGGGCTGCCTCCTCCGGGTGTTCCCCCCCTTCCATGAACCCGCCCACAATGTCCCACCGGCCACGAAACGGCGCCACACCGCGACGTGCGAGCAGGACCCCGCGTGCGGGGCACGCGATGACAACACCCACGCACGGTGCTGGATTGTCGAAGTGGACAAAGCCACATTGACTGCAACACGGGTGAAGACGTCCGTGAGGAGGCAGGCGGCGCCTCCGCAAAGGCGCCGCACAGCCCGGACAGAACCTCGGGACGACCATCACTGACAGATCTCCCGCTCGGGAATGCAAACGGCGTCCGTGAAACGGAACGTCGCCGGATGACCGCTGGCGGAGTCCCGGGAAATCCAGACGTCAATGAGCCCCGGTTCCGTACCGTAGGTCATGTCGCGTCGATAGAACGCCACATCCTTCGCTGTGAGAGGGAACGCAAGCGTGCGAGACTCGCCCGGTTTGAGAGATATCCTGCGAAAGCCGCGCAGGAGACGCACCGGACGCGTCACGCTCGTCACGCGCTCGTGAACATAGAGCTGGGCCACGGTGTCGCCCGCCACGTGGCCCGTGTTCGTGACGGTGACGCGCGCGGTGACCGTGTCGTGGGCCCCGATACTCGTGCGATCGAGCGTCACGGGCGAATATCGGAAACGCGTGTAGCTCAGTCCATACCCAAACGGATAGAGGGGGTCATTCGACTCGTCAAGATATTTCGAGGAGTAGCGGTTGTGGGGGTCGGCCGGACGTCCGGTGCTCCGGTGGGCATAATAGAGGGGTATCTGTCCAACCGCGCGGGGAAACGTCGCAACCAGGTGACCGGAAGGGTTGTAGTCGCCAAACAGTACGTCGGCCAGCGCGTTCCCAGCCTCCGTCCCGAGAAACCACCCCTCGACCATCGCGTCTACGTGACGGCTTTCCCAGACAAGCGTCAGCGGCCGGCCACTCATCACAACCAGCACGACCGGCCGGCCGGTGGCTCGGAGGGCCTTTAACAGGTCACGTTGCACACCAGGCAGGCCCAGATGGGCTCTCGATGAAGCCTCACCGCTCATGCCCGCGGACTCTCCCAGAACCGCCACCACCACGTCGCTGTGGGAGGCAAGGTTCACCGCCTGCGCAAAGCCACTGCGGTCGTGACCGGTAATCGAACACCCCCGAGCATAGCGGACGGTGACGTGATAGTGCTTGTTGAGAAGGCCCTGTCGTAAGGACACACACTGGTTTGCGATCCCCTGACCCGACCAGCAACCCAGCATGTCCGGAGAATCGTCGGCCAGTGGCCCGACCAGGGCTATGGTAATCTTGCTTCGAGGCAGCGGAAGAAGAGGGTGCCCAACTCGCGGGTATGCATTGACACGCGCTCGGTGAGCGCGAGGCTGAAAGTGGGGAGGAGAATTCTTCAGCAGCACGATCGACTCTCGGGCCGCCTCGCGGGCCGCCCGCAAATTGGCAGGAGACATCAGTTCGGCCTTGCAGCGCGCTTCGTCGCAGTTGCGATACGGGTTGTCAAAAAGCCCCATCTCGAACTTCAGGCGAAGAATGCGACGAACGGCGTCATCAATCAACGACACGGGCACATTGAGAGCCAAAACGAAGGTTGGCAATATTGTCGTTGAGGTTTCCGGCGGCAGTTCCATTTCAACGAGCGCCAGCAGTGCCTGTCGCGCGGCGTCACGTTTATCGGCGGAGGTTCCGTGGTTCACCATCTCGTTGATGGACGTGTAGTCAGTCACCACAAATCCCTTGAAACCCCACTTCTTCCTGAGAAGACCA
>JAJXVI010000591.1 GCA_021782195.1 bacterium
GACGGCTTTGGAATCAACTTCGACGAACTTGGCGAGATGCTCGCCGAGATGCTCACTTCCCCGCAGCTATCGCCGGCCGATCGGCGCGAGGTCTTTGATTTCATCCGATCGAACCACGCGGCCGACACCGCGCTTTGCAAGAGGTGTCCGATCTTTGCTGCTGCTCGTGAGGTGGCGTCGTGGCTCTCCAATCTAGACACCCCCACCGTGCTTTCGATGATCGAACTGCCCGACACGGTGCAGTACGACGGCGCGTTCTCCCGCAGCCTCGGCAACTTCTGGGGACAGCCGCCCGTCGATACCAGCGACGAAGGCTTGCGCGAGTACGGACGCCGCGTGCAGAGCGGCGAGTTTTCGGTGAAGATGGAGAGAGCCGAAGACGGCACGCCGCGCAGGGACAAGTTCCAGAGCGACCTCAATGCCCGCAGCGAGAAGGGCGTGGAGGCGATGTCGGACATCGGGCAGATCATCAACCACGACCAGGACCGGCAGCTTTCGCCGTTGACGTTTCTGGGTGCGGATCCTACGGTCTCGGCGCAGGTTGCGTCGCGCATGCACCTGTCTGACCTCTCTGGTATCCTCAACGGCGTGGATCAGTCTCGTCATCGCGTGGATCTGACTGCAAAGGCTCTCATGGGTCAGCGCCCGCGCAACCTCTCGAGCGATGCGGGCCGTTTCCTGCTCGACGTGCTCATGCACACCCAGGATGAGGCGAAGAACCTCGACGAGTGGTACGACCTCGCGTCGCGTACCATCGATCTGTGTCCGTCGAGCATCGAGGGGCGCCCGGAGTTCAAGTCGAAGATCGAGGCCTATCTCCTGCCGCGGCTTTCAGAGATGTCACCGCAAGATCTTCGCGGGTGGCTGGGCAAGAAGTACGTGCTCGACGTCTTGCGACCGGATTCCACGGCGACGCTGCTTTCCCGTCTTGTTGACCCGCAGCAGTCCACCGAACAGATGGCCGCTTCCGTGGCCGATCTCGATGCCGCGTTTGGCCTGCACAAGAATCACTCCCAGGGGTATGCACGGTTCCAGGCCCGTCTGGCCGAGGCCGCGCACATGCAGCCGGGCCAGGTTTCAGCGGTGTTCGGTTCGCCCACCGCTCCCGTCTTCGAGGGCCCCGAGCAGGTGTTGAGCGCCGAACTACGCGGACTTTCCGGCCTGGTGGGCCTGACGCGGCAGCGTCCGGTGCCAGAGCAGATCGACATGATCGAATACCTGATGGGAAGGCGCCCGGAGATGCCGGATTTCCTGATGGAAGTCACGCAGAAGGCCGACTCCGAAGTGCCGTTGACCGAGATCGTGCGCGACGCGCGTACCGAGTTGCAACAGGCCGACGTCTCCGTGCGCGTGATGGTCACGAACAGCTTCCTGGCCGGACCTTCTTCGTTTGTACGCGATCCGGGCGGTCTTGATCAGTTGCTGGCGTATCTCTTGAAGGACGTGCGCCCGGATCACCAGGAACTTGCGCGACGTCTTGCGCGCGCGTTGCTCGACTCCCAGGGGAGCACGGACTCGCTGGCGCTCGCGTACGTGCTGGGACAGCGCAGCGATGCCGCGGACGGCAGGTTGTCGGAATCGACCGTTCTCAACAACCTGTTCGACGCGTACGGCGTGCCGGGCATCAAGTTCAAGCAGTACCTGGCTTTCACGAGCGAGTTCGCGGAATTTCGCGAGGCGTTCGAGGCTTCTGAAGACTCGGCCATGCCGCTCTCGTACCTCGAGGCGATTCGCCTGGTGAACGACCGCTTCCACGGGCAGTGGCCGGCGGACCTCCGCATCGACCGGATTCTCGGCAGCGGTTCCGTAAACGTGGGGATTCGCTATCACAATGCGCAGACGGACAAAGACGAGGTCATCGCTATCGCGCGTCGTGACATCGAGCCTGTGACCGACTATGACTTCATCCGTTTCAAGAAGTTTCTGGAGTCGCTCAACCAGAGTCCGGACGACCAGAAGAAGTTTGGCTACCTTCTCGGTCTGGCCGATATCATCCACGAGTCGGTGGCCCTCGAGTTCGACAAGGAGGCCGCGACCCGCATGCAGCACGGCGTGCAGGAGCTGTATCGGCGCGAGGTCAACGGCTGGCACATTCGCTCGATTGATGCATTCAAGCAGGAAAACATGGCCGTTTTCATGGAGGAGGCGAAGGGCGTGACGGCACGTCGCCTGTTCGCTTCCGACCCCGCCGACTATCGCTCCGCCATGCGTGCGATGGGGCGCGTGGAGCTCGACGTGCTGCTGGGCATCGACCAGCACGGGTCGCCGCATCCCGTGCCGTTGCACGCGAACCCGGACTTTCACGACGGTCAGGTACTGGTCGACACGAAGACGCACACGGTCACGATTCTTGACTTCGGTCAGGCCGTGCCGATTTCCAACCAGGAACGCGAGTACGGGATCGATCTGCTGCAGGTCATCGGCCACGCGCGCAGCGTGAAAGGCGCGGTGAAACTGCTGGCGTCTCGCTGTCCTATCCTGACTGCGGAGGAACTCGGACCCATCATGGCGCGTCCAGACCGCATGGATGCATTCGTGCATCTGCTGTCGCTCCTCAACCAGAAGGGCGCGCGGGTTCCGATCGCAGTGGTTCACTGGGTCCTGGCAGTCAACCGTCAGATTGCCCTCGGCGAGAAAATCGACGTGCCGGTGGACCGGATGGTTCGCAACCTGGTGGCGGCCCGTCGTCTGGGGGTCAGCGTGGACACCTACAATCGCGCGCATCTCGCGGCGCAGAAGGCGCACGACGTGGCGGCGTCGCTCGTGTCCGGCCCGTTGTCGGCGCTCTGCTGAGCGGGGACGCTCGCAGGGACGCTCGCAGGGACGCCGCTCGCGCTTTTCGCGAACCCTGAGAGCGCGTGAGGAGAAGAGGAGTCATTCGTGACATTGATGGACATCCTGGGCGTGGTGGCCACGCTGCTG
>JAJXVI010000592.1 GCA_021782195.1 bacterium
CGCAGTGCCCGAATAGACGCCGCCGGGATTCGTATAGGTCACGATGTCGGCCTGGTTGGCGCCGCTCCCATACAGTACGTACATTCCCAGGCGATAGGTGCTGCTCTGGAAGGCGCTGACATATACCCAGGCACTGATGGTGAACGGTGACGAACCCGCCGGCAACCCGTTGGCCGAGGCCGTCATGTCCGGTCCGCCCGTACTGAAACTGAAAGCCTCGCGTCCGCCAACCGATGCGTACGTCCCGGTGTAGGAGCCGTTGAAGCTACCCGTGCCGGAAAGCGCCGTGCCGTTGCCGGAATAGCTGGCAACCAGGCCAGCCGGGAGTGCACACGCCGGCAATACCAGGGCGAGACAAACGAGCAACAGGGCCTGCGCACCAGTGAGGATTCGCCTTCGCATCGGGGCCTCCAGTTCAATAAAATCGGGGCGTCCAGTTCGACAGGAGGGAGCATGGAATTCCCTGGCACGACGCTCCGCATCCCGCGGATCATCCGCCCACACAGCCCGAACAGTCGAATGAGATGCTTCCAGGAGGTCTCGGACAAATCCTTCCGGACGAGTGACGAGCGCGCCTGGATGGGAGGGGTCAGAATGAAATTCGTCAATCTGTTTCCTCGTGTGGGGTCGATAAAGTCCACCAGCACGGACCGGAAGTTCACAATCCGGCAACCACAAACGTGCCCACTGGCGTATATGCTGGAATCAGGGAGGCCAGGATACCCCGCCACGCCCCTCCAGTGCCACTCGGCGCGCTCCTCGCACCCCAGATCGGGCCCCAGACCGCATCAATCCTCAGGCCAGGACCCGGTACGACAAGAAAGGCCGCCACGTCATTGAATCCGATCAGTTCTTCCACAGCGCCAAAGCCGAACCCCACGCTTCCTGACTGCCCAACCCCCAACGTCCGTCCCCAGAAAGACTGGTGGACTGTCTCAGACAGGCAGGGAGGCAACGAGGTTCGATACGACACGACCGACGCGCTGGTCAAGAACTTCCATTGCGGCCTGGATAGCGAAAAGCAGGCAACGTACCACTTCAACGTGGGCGACGCCTACCGCGCTGCGGCCGTGCGCACGTCGGCGGTCGAAGGTGCGCGGACCGGCGCGACCGCCGGCCTCGGGATCGCAGCCGCAGGAACATTTGCCGCACACCTTGCGGGCCTCGCCGTGCTCGCCTCACCCATCGGGGTTGCCGGTGCGGCGCTGGCAACCGTGACCCTCGGCGCACTCGCACTGGCCCGCCACGACGCTGCCCCGACCCGCACACAACTCCAACACGAGGTAACGGTGCAGGGCCCGGTGTACAGCACCCTCACCGAAGATGGAAAAGGCTGGGCCATCGAATTCTGGCCCAACAACGACCTCGGCAAGACGGTCGACCTCGGAGTCTACGCTCAGGCCACGCCCGCACCCGACAAAGGCCAGGCCGGACCGCTCCCGTGGTGGAGATCCGCCGCCGAGTAACGCTTGTTATGCCCTTGGACGCCACGTTCAGGCTTGGTGGACCGCTCCCGTGGTGGAGATCCGCCGCCGAGTAACGCTTGTTATGCCCTTGGACGCCACGTTCAGGCTTGGTGGACCGCTCCCGTGGTGGAGATCCGCCGCCGAGTAACGGCCCCGTCGAAGTCACCAACGCGTCACGACGATCAAACGGTGTCACACTCCCAGAAGAGCTCCCGCGTCTTACGGCCCGATGCATTGCGCAATGCTCACAGGGATGTCAAGGGAGACACTCTTTGGGGCAAGACGCAGAATCGACAATGCTCGTACGAACTACCCACGGATCTGGCGGTGAATTCACCGCCAGATCCGTGGGTAGTCGCTCCAGGGTTCAGGCTGCCAGGCGACCTTGCGGGATCGCGGAAAGGATGCGCTCCAGCAGGACGTCGTGCATGTGGCCTGAAAGTACGTCGGAATCACTGATTCTTAGCGTAATCATCCGGATGTCGTCAGTGCGATACCGGTCGCTCGTGAAGTCGTGGCCCACTCCGTCAACCTCCAGGTCGAGCCAGACGACCTTTGCGCCCGGCCCGCCGACACCCACGAGAAAGTCGAGCACCCAGGTCGCTTTGCGGCAGGCCACGCCCACCTGAGGAATGAATAAAAAGCGCAGTTCATCAAAGCGCAGGTAGTAGGCCGGGACCTCGATGTGTCCCACGGTGCTTCGTGTCTCCGGATGCACGAGTGGGTGCTGGCAAAAGCCTGCAAGTTGCGGTGCCACCAGGATGATTTCGGCTCCCAGCGCCAGCAACACGAGATGAATCAGCGCTTCAATCGACGAGTCAACTGGCATTCGAGCCAGAAGCCGCATCTGCGTGGAAGCGTCGGCGCGCAGCGCCACCGTCGATAGAAGAGCACGAGTAACGTCGAGGTATCGCCCCATTGCCGTCTTCAAGCACAACGCCATGGGACGGCTACGTCGCGCGGTAAACTTCCGCTTCCGCCCAAAGTCTGAGTACGCACGTGCGGAGACGTCTCTCACATGCGTCTGTTCCACCGCAGTGAGCCAGTCGGTCGGAGCAGTGAGACGGGACGGTTCGACCTCCAGCGCCTCGGCAAGTCTCTCGATCTGTAGAGCGGTAGGCATCCGCTCGCCGCGCTCGAAATCGGACACGCGCGCCGCGCTGACCCCCGCCCGCAACGCAACCTGCTGCTGGGTCAAGCCCAGCGTGATGCGCAGACGCCTCAGAACGTCAGACAGGAATTCAGGAAACTGCATGCGCCCATTTTACAAGCGGCGCGTTAACGCAAAATGACCGGAATATAAACGGGGTTTGAACGTTTCGCAGGGGGAGGTACCGGCGGCGTTGACCACGTTGCTTAAGGTGGACCATTGTCAAGACAGTTTTCGCACGATCTTAAGCTATGCCACCGTCATCACACTGGTCGCACACGTGGGAGTGTCCGACCATAACTACA
>JAJXVI010000593.1 GCA_021782195.1 bacterium
CTGGCGCAGTAACTCATGGGGGATCCGACCTTCTTGACCCTCGATGACGTGCTGGCGATGCACGAGTACCAGATCTCGACGTATGGCGGCCCCGATGGCATTTGCAGTCTCGACCTCCTGATATCAGCCCTCCAAATGCCCATGTCGGGCACCGTGGAGGGCTTCTTTCATGTCGACCTGTTCGAGATGGCGGCTGCCTACCTCTTCCACATCTCAGAGAACCAGCCGTTCGTGGACGGCAACAAGCGGACTGGAGTCGACGCTGCACTCACATTCCTGGGAATGAACGACGTCGACATCGACGTGGACCCTTTGTTACTCTTCGACGTCTTCGCTGCCGCGATCGAACAGCAGGTCTCGAAGGCCACGCTGGCCAGCTCCCTCCGAGACTGGGCGGGCGCGCGGAAGCCGGTGTAGCCCGTCACCCCGAGGGGACCTGCTGACACGCGTCGGCCAGCAGGCCATCAGCGTGGCGCTCTCGCGCAGCGCCGCGCCGACCCTGCGCTTCCGCCGGCCCAGGTGTGGCGTCGCAATCAGCGGGTGCATCACCCGACACAGCAGCCCGCTCACGATATTGCCGCCAGACTGCGCGCTGTCTGCACGGCCGCCCGCACATGGTCTACCAGATCTCCGACACTCGTAACCGAGTACGAGGCCACCTGCTCGTTTGTCGCTATGGACAGCGTAACGGACTTCCGCAGCCTGCTCATCGCGTACTGTACTGCGCGCTTGCTCCAATTGAAATGCTCGGCCATCTCGCGCACGGTAGCGCCCTGTGCAAACAGACGCGCCAGTTCGTCCTGGTTAATTTGCATTTATGCCCCCTTCATTTCACCACTTGAAGCGTCCCGCGCGGCGCCGGCACTGAAGTTGTGGCTACTCCGCCAATATCTGGTGCAGCGGTGACGATGGCAGGCTGCGGCACCCTTTCGTTCCTCATGCATTCGCGCCTATGCCTCCAGAGGGTGGTGTGCGACATTCCGTGCCGTGTATGCGGTTCGTCGAGGCTGAGCGTTCATTCGGCGACCTCTCGAATGCTGATGCCGTCGTGTAGCAATGCCTCGATGTCGATGCGAAACCGTGAGCGACAGACAGCGCAGGGGCGTGCTGGGGGGATGAGTTCGGCGAATCCCTCTCGTCGCAGGAACCACGCGATTCGTTCGTCTCGCTGCAGCGCTGCGAGAATGCGGCGGTTGATCGCCTGGAGGTCGTCGATCGCCTGCATGTGGACATCCTCGGGTGAGGGTCTGGCTCCTGCCGCTCTGCGTTCGAGACGCCGGGTCGTGGGGGCCTGTTATCGGTGGATAGCGTCCGCCGCAGTTTGCTGCAAAATCCCAACAGCGCCTTCGAAACCGGTCAAGCCGAGAGCTTGGGGCGCCAGGTCGAACAGGATTCGCGCGGCGAGCTTTTCCTGCGCACGCTCCACTGATGCGCAGGGCGGCGTGGGTCCTGTGCCCGTGTCAGTAATTCGCGCAGGATTCGGACTGGTTGGGTATGTGTCATCACCGGGCCTTCGATGATGGTTGCGGCTTCGGCCTGGAGGTTGGGCTGGTCGTGGGAGCAGGTGTCCATCGTCATGGCGATGGAGGTATGTCCGAGCCGTTCCTGGACGATCTTGGGATGGACGCTGCCGAGGAGGCCCAGTGTGGCGCCGGTATGGCGGAGGGCGTGGAAGGAGGGGTCCTGTTCGCGAAGTCGGCGTGCGAAGTTGTCGACGTGCGTGGCGAGGAGTGTGGATTCTGTGACGGGCGGCAGCGCGTTCTTTGGCTTTGAGATCGGCCATCGGGACCTCCTGAAATGACGAAGGCCCCGCTTTCGCAGGGCCTCGTGGTGGATTCGAGTCTCAGGACAGGTTCAGGCGCTCACGCCTGCTGGAAGGTGAGCAGGGGAGGCGGCTACACGCTCTCCCCTCTTCGGTCTATCCGTTGCTGTGGTGGCCTCGTCGGGCGTACCCGGTCGCGCGCGGGTCTGTAAAGCCTCTCAGTATGCAACGCCCTCTGGCAGCGGCTCATTCGCTCGTTCGCGAGCTTCCTTCACGACCTCCGGTTCGTCACCGTAGAAATCTGGATCCTCCCACAGGTCGCTGGCAATGCAGCGGGTCGACATGGCGTTCTTGAGGTGGTTCACGGTCGTGTAATCGCTCGGGATCACACCGACCAGCGTTCCCGTCAGTTCATCATCCCGCTGATACAGCAGGCGCATCACGTGCGGCAGCGCGTGGACTCGACCATCTTCCCAGTCGAAGGTGGCGTAGTCCCCGCCGTGCTCTGGCTTCAGGAGCCCTGCCACAGTGAATCTCATTTGCCTGCCAACACTCCGAGGATGAAGTGAACGTAGTCTTCGTCTTTCCAGACTTTCTCGGACTCGAAGAAAATACCCCGCACTCCCATGGAGATGATCTCGGTGTGAACTGGGTAAACCTTGCCGCAGTACTCGCTCCAAAAGGCGTCCTTTGTGGTCATTTCACTGGGCCTGTAGCCCTTTCCCAGTGGTACCGGAGTTTCACCGGTGGTCCGACTCTCCAGGTATTCGCGAACCAGGGACCGAAGCCCTGGGACGACCTCCTCCATCCGATGGGCAAGCTCGTGGCTGTTTGTCTTGTCTGCGCCTTTGCGGAGGTAGAGTTTCCCCTCGTCGTAGCGAGCCCCATTCTCTCGGCCGACGCCGGCATTGTACGCACCCATGGGTCCGGTGGCGCTGGACTGCTTAATCCAGTCGCTCGGGAAAAGGTGCGCGACAGCATCGGCTTCCCGCCGCATGGTCGATTGACGCGCCCACTCGATTGATCCGCCGAACGCCCGTGTTTCCGAGAGGACCGCGAGAGTGGTCGAACGGCGCGTGCGCTTGTGCAGATCCTCGAGACGCGATCGCAAGCGCCCCAGTTGGTCTTCCGCCTGCCACGCCCTGGCGTATGCCT
>JAJXVI010000594.1 GCA_021782195.1 bacterium
ATGCAACGGGCGCCCCCGCCGATGCGACGGGCGCCCCCGCCGATGCGACGAGCGTCCCCGCCGATGCGACGAGCGTCCCCGCCGATGCGACGAGCGTCCCCGCGGACGCGACGAGCGTCCACGCGGATGCGGCGAGCGTCCCCGCCGATGCGACGAGCGTCCCCGCGGATGCGGCGAGCGTCCACGCGGATGCGGCGAGCGTCCACGCGGATGCGGCGAGCGTCCACGCAACGGACGCGCCCGAACAGCTTCCTCCGCACGCCCGCTACGCGGAATTCTGCCATGTCACGCCAGACCCGCTCGCGCCACCCTTCGAGAGCCCTCGGGCCATTCCCGTGATCGCCAACCTCGCGATGCGCGTTCTTGCGGTTGAAGCTCCGGTCAGTATTTCCGAACTGACCCGTCGCATCACGGCAAGATGGAACTTGACGCGAATCTCGACGCGCCAGGTGGAGCGCGTCTCAATGGTGCTCGAACACCTCGATGCGCACACCAGGCCGCGCAGCATGAACGGCTTCGTCTGGCTGCCTGACCAGGACCCGGCGACCTGGCGGGAATATCGCGTTCCTGGCCGCGACGCCGGGCAGGTGCGAAATCCGGAAGACATTCCACCCTAGGAGATCGCCAACGCCGCCGAGCAGATACTCGTCGAGTGCCTGTCGCTCCCAGGCGCGGAACTGGCGCGCCTGACCTCACAGCGGCTGGGGTTCGGGAGACGTGGAACCAGGGTGAAGGAGGTTGTGGACGACGGGATCAAGCTTCTGGAAAAAGAGGCGCGCTGCGTGGTCGAGGGAGATCGCGTCGCGCTCCCAAGACAGTGAAACGCACAGACACGTCCCGGACCTGGCGAGGCCGAGCACGACCGGCGAGCACGACACTGACTGCCCGGAAGTCCGGATCGACCCGATTGACGCAAGCGAACCGTGCGTGATACGATCGCTGTCATCAGTCTCGACCGCGACGTGACGCTGGCCGCCGTCGTCGTCGACCGTGGGAGGTGCTCTCGTGCCCGAGGAACTCTGTCACTTTATTGGCGGCAAGACCGTCGCGGGAACGAGCGGACGGTACGGCGAGATGTTCAATCCGACCACGGGGGAGGTCGCCGCGCGCGTCCCCTTCGCATCAAGCGCCGAGGTCGAAGCCGCTGTCACCGACTCCGCGAAGGCGTTCCCGACGTGGGCCGCAACGTCACCACTGGTGCGCGCACGGGTCATGTTTCGTTTCAAGAGCCTCATCGAGGAGAACATGGACGAACTGGCAATGCTCATCAGCCGCCAGCATGGAAAGGTTCTGTCCGACGCACGCGGATCCGTGCAGCGAGGTCTCGAAGTGGTGGAATTTGCATGCGGAATTCCACACCTGCTCAAAGGCGAGTTCTCCGACAACGTATCCCGCGGAATCGACCTCTACTCGTTGCGTCAGCCGCTTGGCGTCGCAACCGGCATCACGCCGTTCAACTTTCCCGCAATGGTCCCCCTGTGGATGCTGGCCATCGCCGTTGCCTGCGGAAACACTTTCGTGCTCAAACCATCAGAAAAGGACCCGGGGTGCTCACTCCGCCTCGGGGAACTCATGGTCTCGGCGGGAGCCCCTCCCGGCGTGCTGAACGTGATCACGGGAGATCGAGAAGCCGTTGACGCCCTCCTGACCGACGAACGGATCGCCGCGGTGAGCTTCGTGGGGTCTACACCCGTTGCGCGTCACGTGTACGCAACCGCCGCGGCACACGGGAAGCGGGTGCAAGCCATGGCGGGCGCTAAGAACCACATGGTGGTGTTGCCAGACGCGGATATCGACCAGGTCGTCGATGCCCTCATGGGCGCTGGCTACGGGTCCGCGGGAGAACGCTGCATGGCTATCTCCGTTGTGGTGGCGGTCGGCGAATCGACGGCCGAAACCCTGCGCGAACGGCTCGCACGGCGCGTTCGAGACCTGCGCGTGGGGCCACCCACAGACCCGAAGTCTGAAATGGGCCCGCTCGTCACGCGCGAGCATCTCGACAAAGTAAAAGGCTACGTCGATCTCGGCGTCGAGGAAGGCGCGGACCTCGTCGTCGACGGGCGTTCATTGCGTCCTGAGGGGCACGAAAGCGGCTTCTTCATGGGAGGATGCCTCTTTGACCACGTGACGCCAGACATGCGCATCTACAGGGAAGAAATCTTCGGTCCTGTGCTGTGCATGGTGCGCGCAACCAGCTTTGAGGAGGCGCTTGACCTGGTCGACCGACACCAGTTCGGCAACGGAGTTGCCGTCTTTACGCGTGACGGCGACGCGGCACGCGAGTTCACACACCGCGTTCAAGCCGGCATGGTCGGCGTCAACGTGCCGATTCCCGTTCCGCTGTCCTTTTATACTTTTGGCGGATGGAAACAGTCTGCGTTCGGCGATGCCAACCAGCACGGCATGGACGGGGTGCGCTTCTTTACGCGCACGAAAACCGTCACGTCCAGGTGGCCAACGGGCATTCGCGCAGGTGCCGAATTCGTCATGCCCACGCTCAAGTAGAACGCTCGTCGTAGGTTCCCGGCCTCCACGCACCGCACACACAACCCATTACTCATCGGATATATGCCCGATGGATCCCATCATCCGATGCACATAAACTCCTGACCGTGACCGTGTGTGGAGGTTGGATTCATGACACTCACCATTGATGGATATGCCACTGACGTCGTACTGCGCGACGGTTCGACCATACGACTGCGCCCCGTGACCACGAGCGACGGAAGCGCGCTGGTCGCATTGCAGCACAACCTGACTCCAGAAGACATCCGCTTTCGTTTCCAGGGCGTCGTACGCACCCTCGACGAGCCGTTCATGGAGCGTTTCGCCGAGAGCGACTTCAACAACGTCTTTGCAATCGTCGCGGAGACCGGAAACCTGATTACTTCAAGAGCAGACTGGTAAAACG
>JAJXVI010000012.1 GCA_021782195.1 bacterium
CGTGCTGACCACGTGTACGGTATGTTCATGCGTATACCCAAGCCCGAGCGACCCCCGGCGGGATCCACGCTACATTCCAAGATACATCCGGGACGGATTGGCAAGGAACTCGTGTGCGTTGCCCGGCCCTACCATATGCAATGAGGCGGCTGCCTGGGTAGTAGGCCGGTCCTGGATCTCGTGGACGACGGGTTCGTCAAACTGTGCCAGCACGCCGAGCGAGTGTGCCGGGTGTTCGGCTCCGACGCGGGACAGCCCTGAACCGTGGGGCATGAGAGTTGACGGAGTGGTGAGGGACGCAATCTGCGTCCGGCCGGCGTCAGACGACGATTGACGTGCGTCGATGGTGGAGACTGCACTGCTTGCTGCGTGGGAGGCTGTGCTGATCTCAATCTGGTCCTGCGGTGCGCCGGGCGCCGAGTCCTGGGGGGCGGGGGTTGACAAGGGACGAGCTGCTGCTCGACCCAGGGCGCCCAGGTGACTGTAGCCCATGCCAATCTTGTTGATGCCGTCCACGGTGGCTGTGCCTCTCTTTACTCGATGTCGACCGGTCTGGCGACGGCCGGACCCGCACGCCAGGATTGCACTTTCGCCCTTACTATACCATCCCCTGGCTTCCACCGGTGTTAACGACTTGTGAACATGTCATGCGTCGACGAGCGCAGTTACACGGTTTGTGTCTGGAAGAAGGCGCGCGCTTCGTTCAAACAGTTGGCGCAAGTTTGTGGGATGACGACGGGGACGCGACGGAGTACATGCGTGTCGACTTTCACGCGCCACTCACGGGGACGTCGAGAACACCGGCGAGGCGGTTGCTGTCTACAACCGCCTCGCCGGCCTTGAATGCAGTCGCCTCAGTTGGCTGCTGCCAGGAACGAGTCGAGAACAGCCTTCTCTCCGATCCCGGCATAGCTGGCCGTGACGGTCTTGCCGTCGATTTTCACGACCGTCCCCTCTCCAAACACCTTGTGCTGTACCCGATCTCCAACTCCGAACTTGCAGACATGAACTGGTTTCTCTTCGGGCATGGGGGTGGACAGACGTTCCGTTGGTACTGAACGTACGGTGCGAACCGCACTGCTTCGCGTGCTGGTTGTGCTGTTCGGTCGCACGGTCACACTGCGAGACGAGGAGGAACGCGGGGCCTGGTTGCGTCCCCCGCCTGTCGATCTCGCCGAGTTGTTTGCGCGACTCGGGGGCGGTGATACGACGGGCTGGCCGTACCCCGTGAACGAACTGGGCGGGGTATAGTCTCGACGACGCGACTCCATGGCCTCGAAGCGGAAGTCTTCCGCGGGGAGCGTTTCCATCATCTGGAGCGGGATTTCGTCGAGGAAGCGTGAGCGGATTCGCGGCTGCGATTGCCCGAAGACCTCACGATATCGGGCGTACGTGAGAAAGAGCAGTGCCTGTGCGCGCGTCAGACCCACGTATGCCAGCCGGCGTTCCTCCTCTACTTCCTGGGGAAAGTCAAAAACGCGTGCGTGTGGCAGGTACCCTTCCTCGAGCCCGAACAGGAAGACCACGGGAAACTCCAGTCCCTTTGCTGCGTGGAGCGTCAGGAGACTGACGGCCCCTCCCTTTTCGTCGAGGTCATCCACGTCGCTTGAAAGGGAGACGCGGTTGAGGAAGTTGGCCAGTGTCGCGGGTTCACCGCTGGCTTCGACTTCCTTCTCGAACTGCGCGGCTGTGTTCTTGAGTTCGTCGAGATTTTCCAGACGGCTGGTGGATTCAGGGGAACGGTCCGGCGCAATGAACGCCTTGTAGTCAATCGTTCGCACGATCTTGTCAATGACGTCCGCAACGCTCAGGTTATCGAGGTTGGTGCGAGTGTCTTCCAGGAGTTTGCGTAGTTCACTGATGGCGACAATTGCCTTGGGACCCAGGTCGCCGAGTCTTTCGGCTTCCCCGAGTATCTCATAGAGCGTAACCTGGTGACGCTCGGCCGCTTCAGCCAGGCGCGTCAGGGTCACCGGTCCAAGGCTACGCGGGGGAACGTTGATGATGCGACGGAGGCTGAGCTCATCGCTCGGATTTGCGATGACACGCAGGTATGCGACCAGGTCGCGTATTTCCTTGCGGTCCCAGAAGCGCATGCCGCCCACGACGACGTACGGGAAGCCCTGACCTTTGAGGGCGTCTTCAATCACGCGGGACTGAGCGTTGGTGCGGTAGAGCACTGCAACCTGGCCGTACTCGTACCGGCCTCGGCCCACCAGTTCGCGGATCCTGCGCACGATGAACCGTGCCTCGTCGCGTCCTTCACCCGCCTCGTAGAGACCGGGGAGCGTACCTTTATCGTTGACAGTCCACATGGACTTTGCACTGCGCGTGGAATTGTTTCTCACGACGGAGTTGGCCACGTCGAGCACAGCCTGTGTCGACCGGTAGTTCTGTTCGAGTTTTACGACCCGAGCATTCGGAAAGTCTTTTTCAAAGCGAAGGATGAGCGACACGTCAGCGCCACGGAATCCGTAGATGCTCTGGTCGTCGTCGCCAACCACGCAGATGTTGCGGTGCAGTGACGCCAGTTTCTGAATCAGGACGTATTGCGTGTAGTTCACATCCTGGTACTCGTCGACGAGGATGTACTTGAATCGTTGCTGATACTTTTCGAGGATCTGCGGGTGCGTGTTCAACATCTCCACGGTGCGACCCAGCAGGTCGTCAAAGTCGAGGGCATTGTTTTCGCGCAGGATTCGCTCGTAGATCCGGTAGATCTTTGCGGTGTACTCATTTTCCGGGGTTGGGGGCGCTTTGCGAGCGAAGGTTTCCGGGTCCTGGAGCTGGTTCTTTGCGTTGGAGATGAGTGTTCGCGCGCGCTTTGGAGCGAGCTTCTCCTCGGGAATGCCGAGTTCGCGAGCCGCCTCCTTGATGACCGCAGTCGAGTCGGCGGTATCGTAGATGGAGAATGCGGAGGGCAGTCCTACGGTTTCGTGCTCGGCGCGTAGCATCCGCAGGCAACACGAATGGAACGTGCCCAGATATGAGAAACGCTCCGGGCCGACCAGCGTCGATACGCGCTCGCGTACTTCTGCAGCGGCCTTGTTCGTGAAAGTGACGACCAGCAACTCGTTGGACGTGGCGCGGCCCTGCTCAAGGATGTGTGCGATGCGATAGGTGAGAACGCGGGTCTTGCCGCTTCCCGCACCGGCAAAGACCAGCAGGGGACCTTCGGTGCTGGTGACGGCTTCTTTCTGTGCTGGGTTCAGGGAATCCAGGAGACTCAAGGGGTTATCCTCCGGGGATTTAAGACCGCGCCCTTGCGGCGCATCTGGTTGAATTGGCAGAGGTCGGTCCTCAACGCGCCACGGAACTGCGGGGGCGTGGATGCAAGGCGCGTGTTCCCGGCTGCCGGGGCGTCGGGTAGCACATCGTCAACTGCCAGGAGCAGGGTTCGCCCCCGAGGGCCTGGTTCCCGCCTCTGCCGGAAAGATTCTCTTTACGGGTTCGGCGCGGTCCGCGGTTGGTGGCGTGCAACGATTGAATGGCGTCAGAGGGCGGCTCACGGTTCCCGCACCCCGAGCGTGTCGCTTCGCACATGCAGTGCTGGCCGCACCCCGGGGAGCGATTTCTGGACGGGGCGGTCCCCGCTTCGCACATGCAGTGCTGGCCGCACCCCGGGGGAGCGAGGTGCCCCGAATCCGCGAACGGTGCCCCCGGTTCTGGAACGGGCCGCACTTTGGCGAGGTGACGAGGGATTCCGTGCGCATGTTTCGAACCTCTCATCGGTGGGAGCCTTTGACGCTTCACGTTCGACCTGGGGTTCACCTGGAGGCGCGTTTTCCGGGCCGCATCACGCGGCCAGCGGGCTGAAGTATCTCGAGCGTCAAGGCTTGTTCTGTCAACCGCCACAGGTGGCTGGCGAGTACGAAGGAGGAATCTCCTGACCTGCACGCGTTTTGGAGGCCATCGGCCGTCTCGCTGGTTGCGCGCCGCGTGTGCTCGCCTGGCAATGACAACGAGGGGTCAGGCAACCCATGAAGATGATGACGAGCCAGCAGGAAAGCGTGGTCGACAGCCGTCCCCAAATGCGTGTGGCAGGAATGCGCTCCCGCCGTCGCCCTTTCGTTGCGCTGCTCTCCGGAGGGGCGGGTCGGGGCAAGCAAAGCTTCGCTGTGCTGCCATGGCGCCGCAACTGGCCGGAGGCGTGCGGCCCCCTCTTCGCGTCATCAGACTCGGCCTTGTCGATGGTCATCGGAACGCCCCCGTCCTTTGCACGTGACGGTTCCGACCCTCGGGAAATGCTTTGTGGACCACTCACGTGCCGTTGATGCTTCAGAATGGCCTGGTCCTCCAGAACCGGTACCGAATTGCGCAGCTTCTGCATCAGTCGCGTCACGCGGACGTCTACATGGTGGAAGACCAGCATCTCAACGACCGTGTCTGGACCATCCGCGTCATGCAGTTGTTTGCGAGCGACTCGTTCGAGCGAACCCGTGTTGTAGGGGAGTTCACCGCCGAGGCCCAGCGTCTGTCACAACTGGATCACCCCGGTCTTGCAAAGGTCGTGGATTTCTTTGTTGACGGCAACCAGCTGTACATCGTTCGCGAGTTCGTGCACGGCACCGACCTCGCGACAACGCTTGGCGGTCGCGTCCTTCCGCTCTCCGAACGGGAGGCCCTGAACGCACTCAGTCAGATTGTCGACACGTTGATCTATCTGGTCGGTCGAAAGGTCTCGGCCATCTTTTTCCGGGAGATGAATGCCTCGAACATCCTGCTCTGCCAGAGCGGTCAGGTCAAGCTGCTTGATCTCGGCCTGGCACGGGTGTTTCATCCCAACGATTCCGACGTTCACGCGCGAGTGGGCTCCCTGGACTACGCGTCCCCCGAGCAGTTCTCGGAGGGGGGTACTTTCGATCAGCGTTCGCTGGTGTACAGTTGCGGGGCAATCCTCTACCACATGGTCACGCGGCGAAATCCCGCCCTGTCTCCCTTTGCGCTTGACCCGGTGGAAGACATCAATCCGAACCTCTCTCCTGCAGTCGAGGAGATCGTTCATCGAGCGACGGAGAATGATCCTCGCAACCGTTATCCGTCCCTGGGAGACTTGAAGAAGAGCATCCAGCACGTCCTGCGGGCCCCCGCGGGTTCCAGGCGCCCCCCGCGACCGCGCCCGCCTTCTCGCGATCTGCGCAGTGTGCGGTTCGCCGCGACTGACGATGATGACGACGAGGTGTACGACGGGTCCCTGTGGCAGTGGATCCTGGTTGCAGTGCTTGTCAGCCTGATGAGCGGCGCGCTGCTGGCCATCTACTATTATTTTTTCAGGCCATGAAATGCCATTGAACAACGGCGACCAGATCGCAGGCAAGTGTCCCTATCAGGTGATTCGTCGAATCGGTGAGGGGGGCATGAGCAACATCTACCTTTGTCAGGCCCTTTTACCGCCCGGTGCTCCCGGGGAAGGTCACTGGGTTCTCAAGGAGATGACGGTCTCCTATCGCGACCCGAAGGACCAGGAGAACGCACGCACGCTGTTCATTCGCGAGGCGGAGTTGCTGATGCAGTTGCGCCACCGCAACCTGCCTCGTGTGCTCGAGCACTTCGAGAATGGCAACCACTATTACACGGTGATGGAGTACGTCGAAGGGGAGGACCTCGGCAAGCTTCTGCTTCGCAATCCGCAGGGTTTTCCGGAGTCTCGGGTTGCGACGTGGGGGGTGGAGGTCGCGACCGTCCTCTACTATCTCCACAGTCAGCGCGACGAGAAGGGTGTGCGCAAACCCATCATCTTCCGCGACCTGAAACCGTCCAACATCATGATTTCGCACGGTCAGGTCAAGCTCATCGACTTTGGTATCGCGCGTCGTTTTGACGCCTTCAAGAAGAAGGATACGATGCGCATCGGCTCTCCGGGCTATGCGCCTCCGGAGGCGTACGGGCGCCAGACCAACGAGCGCTCCGACATCTACTCGCTCGGCGTGACGCTTCATCAGCTCCTCACGGGGCGTGATCCCGCCGAGACCCAGAGTGCGTTCACATTGCCCCCCGTCCGTTCCCTGAAGCCGCAGGTCTCCCAGGCCATGGAGCAGCTCATTGTGACTGCAACGGCCCTGGAACCTGAGAATCGTTTCAAGAATGCCCTCGAAATGAAGCGCGCGCTTCAGGCCCTGCTCGGGGTTGCTTCCCAGAGTGGTCCTCTCCCGTCGCGGGGCGGCACGGTACCGGTGGGCTCGGGGCCGCTTCCGTCCGTGACCCTGGGGGCAGCCTCCAGGCCTGGTCCCCAGGCGAGCGGCGCGGTTCCGGCCGTCTCCGCGTCGTTGCCGTCTGTTGCGTCTGCGCCCGTTGCTGCGCCGCCCACCGTGGTGCCGAGGGGATCGCCTGTTCCTGCCCCTCGACCCGTTGTTGTGCCGCCCGTGGCTGCGACCGACGCACGCTCGGCCGTTGCTGTTCCACCTCCGCCGCGCATGGGTCCACCCGCGCTGTCGCCGGTGCTACCCGCGTCAACCCGTCCACCACAGGCTCCTTCAGCCGGTCTTCCTTCGCGCGCATCTCGGTCCCCCGCCTCGACTTCGCGTCCGACCTCGCGGGGGGGCTTTCGCAGATTCCTGTTTCTTGTGATGCTGGCCGTCACGGCGGGTCTCTATTACGACCCGCTCTCGAGGGCGCTGTTCGACATCCTCCCGTCGGTGTTTCACCGGCACCGTGTCGCGGAGGTCAGGGAGACCTACACTCCGGTCTCCACGCTCGTTTCCCCGCTGACTCGGGGGTTCATGTGGATTGAAGACGGTTACGCGCCCACAGCGCTTGATTTTTTCGCGGACGCCCGGGCTGCCGACCGCTCAGACGCCGTTGCGCTGCTTGGCTACAACGATGCCCTGGCGCTTTCTGCGCCGCACGTCCGCACGGTTTTCTGCGTCGGTGTGGTATTTGCGGGCAGTCCACTCGGGCGGGACTGGCTTCGCGGCGTTGCCCTCGCGCAACGCGCAGTGAATGCCCAGGGCGGAGTTGGGGGGCATCCACTGCTGCTTCTCCCATACGAGGTCAACCCGCGCACCTTCGATCCGATCCAGACGGTTGCCGACGCTCGTCAGCGCCGCGTTCAGCTCTTTCTTGCGGCGCTACCCGACGGCGCTTCCGCCCGGCTCTCCGCCGCCGCCTTGCACGCCAACCTCGCTGTTCTCACGTCCCTGCCCCGTACGGTTGCTGACACGCAGGCACTCGGTGCGTCCACGGCGGCGCTCTCTCGCACGCTGGCTGACCTTTCTCTGCGGGTGGCGCATCCCCGTACGGTTGCCGTTGTTGCGAGTCTTCGATGGCCGGAGGTGGACGTAGTCGCCGCCGAATCCGTGTTTCGAAAGGCGTCGGTGGTCGTACGCCGGTTTGCCGCGACCGACAACCCGTCGGCCATTGCCCGCGCGAAGCCAGACCTTGTCCTGTTTCTCGGCGATGCGTGGGATCTTGACAGCTTTGCCAACCTTTCGCGCTCGACGCGCCTAGGCGCTCCGGTCTGGGCTGCGGATGCATCATTTACGACTCAAGGTGCGCTGGGAGCCCTGTCTCGATCCGGGCGCCTCTGGGCATTGACACGCTGGAAGTCGCAGGGCCAGGACGCCCTGGAGAGCGCTTTTTCCATGTCCTACATGCGTACGTACGCTGACGCGAGGAACACGGTGCGTCTTCCAGGTCCGTATGCGGTTGCCGGTCACGATGAAGTCGTGCTGATGGCCCGTGCCCAGGGAGCGCTTACCCCACACTGGACAACCGCTTCCCTGGTCGCTGCACTTGCGGCGGCCGGAACCGGTCCATTGAGCTCCATTTCGGCGGGTCCGGTGCAGCCGATGCCGGGGTATCTCGTGCACATGGAAGTTGGTGGCGACGTCTTCGTGAAAGCGGTTTCGTATTGACTGTGCGACGCCTCCTGATTCATCTTGTTGGAGGCGTGGTCGGTGCCACGCTCGCGCTGATTCTTGCGCTTTTCCTCCATACGAGGGGACTGTCGGAGCTGGACGTGGCGATTGTGGTCACGATCACAGTTTTTGGTTTTCAGGTGCTTGCAGCAGCCGTTTTTGAACGCCTGAAGTCGCAGCCCGCCCCTTCTTCTCGCGAGTCGTCGATACGGGGAAACGAGCCATGGGGATGGCTGCGTCCTGCAAACGGGAAGGGGGCCGGGTTTCCGCTCAACAAAGAGTGCGTCCGGATTGGACGTGGCGTGGACATGGACATTCTCATCAACAACGGGTCGATTTCGCGCCAGCACGCGCGTGTGCGACGCCTGATCGAGGGATGCCTTGTGGCCGACTGCGGCAGTCGCAACGGAATCTACGTGAACGGAGAGCGGGTGAAGGAGCAGACGCTCAATGACGGGGACCAGATACGGATCGGAGAGCTGCAGTTCGTATTCGTGAAGGTGAGCGGGATTTCAATCCACGGTTTTCCCCACGCGCGCGGAGTCTCTCCCGGGGGCGCGCCGGGTGCCGACCCATCGTCGGATCGCGCCGGTTCGCTTCCTGTGAGCGATTCCCGCGCGCAGGGCCGATCCACCCCTCGACCGTTTGATGATACGGTCGATCACGCCGAGGAGGCGGAAGATTTTGAAGACTGAGTTCGACGCCTCGGTGGAGCGCGTCGAGAGCCTCGGCGGAGCGCGTCGCAGGACGCGTGTGTCGGATGATTGTGCGGGGTGCGTCGAAAGATGAGTGAGCTCGAAGAGACAGGATCGCGATCGGAAGCTGTGCTGTCGAGCCAGCCCGATGCGGCGCGAGAACGGGTGTCCAGGTTGCGTCAGGAGATTCGCCATCACGACTACCGCTATTACGTCCTGAACTCCCCGGAGGTCGCCGACGTCGAGTACGACCGTCTGATGCGTGAACTGTCAGAGCTCGAGACCCGCCACCCGGAGCTTTGTGCGAGTGACTCCCCCACGATGCGGGTGGGCGGTCAGCCGGTGGAGGAGTTTGCCGTTGTCGAACACGTGCCGCCGATGCTCAGCCTGGCCAATGCGTTTGACACTGGCGACTTGCGGGCGTTTGATGACCGCGTACGTCGCAAACTCGCCGCGGAGGGGCACGCGATGGATCCGGTCGACTACGTCTGCGAACTCAAGTTCGACGGGCTTGCAGTCAGCCTGCGATATGTCGCGGACGTGCTTGTGCAGGGTTCCACGCGAGGGGACGGCGCGCGCGGCGAGGACGTGACGCACAACCTGCGCACCGTGCGCAGCGTGCCGCTCCGGCTCGATCGGGAAGCTGCCGTTCGATGGCTGGACGCGCGAGGCTGGGGCCCGCTGCCGGAATCCGTTGAAGTGCGTGGCGAGGTGCTCTATACGTGGAAGGCGTTCGAGGCCACAAACGAGGCCCGCGCCGCGCGCGGCGAAGCCCGTTTTGCCAATCCGCGCAATGCCGCCGCCGGCTCTCTTCGTCAGCTTGACCCTCGCGTCACGGCCCGCCGTCGTCTCGACGTCTTCCTGTATGGTCTGGAGACCGATGTGCCGGGCGTTGTCACGCACTCTGATCGGATGGCATTGCTCCGCGAACTGCGTTTTCCGGTGGATGTCCATCTCAAGCAATGCCACGGTATCGAGTCGGTCATCGAGGAGTGTCTTGCGTGGCACGAGCGTCGCGCGGAACTGCCGTTTGAAGTCGATGGCGTCGTGATCAAGATCGATTCCCTGCATCTGCAGTCGGTGCTTGGCGCCGTCTCCCGTTCTCCGCGCTGGGCGGTGGCATACAAACTGCCGGCCACGGAGGTGTCGACCGTGGTGACCGACATCATCGTGTCAGTCGGCCGTACCGGCGCGTTGACGCCGGTGGCGTTGCTCGAGCCTCGGGACATTGCGGGCTCGGTCGTGAGCCGGGCCACGCTGCACAATGAAGACGAGATCCGTCGTAAGGACATTCGCATCGGGGACACGGTGATGGTGCACAAAGCGGGTGCCGTGATTCCCGAAGTGCTTGCCGTTGTCGAGAGCCGGCGCACCGGTCAGGAACGTCTGTTTGCGATGCCGATAGCCTGTCCGGCCTGCGGCGCGGCCGTTGATCGCGCGCCCGACGAGGCGGTGACCCGTTGTCTGAACGGGGAGTGCCCGGCTCAACTACGGGAGCACGTGCGACATTTTTCCTCGCGTCGCGCAATGGATATCGAAGGGTTGGGCTAGGTTCTGGTGGACCAGCTTGTTGATCGCCGCCTGGTCGCCGACGTGGCCGACCTCTACCACCTGACGGTCGAGGCGATGTGCGGTCTTGATCGTGTCGGGAAGGTTCTGGCGGAGAAAATCCTTCGCGAGGTGGAGACGTCGAAGACACGTCCGCTTTCGCGTCTCCTCCACGGACTGGGGATTCGGCACGTGGGCGAGCACGTGGCCGGGCTTCTTTCCTCGCGTTTTCACAGCATCGAGCGCCTTATGGAGGCCTCGGAGGCGGACTTGACAGCCGTTCACGAGATCGGTCCCGAGATTGCGCACAGCGTGGCGACGTACTTCCTCCATCCCCAGAACCGGGAACTGGTAGCTCGCCTGGCGGCAGCCGGTGTGTGTATGGCGGACGAGGCAACGGTTGTGAGGCCCACACTCACGCCTCTTGCCGGTCAGACCTACGTGTTCACAGGAACGCTTCGCAACCTCGTGCGCGACGAGGCGGCCGCGCTCGTGAAGAAGCTGGGAGGACGGACCTCGAGCACCGTGTCGTCAAAAACCACGTGCGTCGTGGCCGGCGAGCAGGCCGGGTCGAAACTGGAGCGGGCGCGTGCACTGGGAATTCCGGTATGGACCGAGGAGGAGTTCGAAGCGCACATCGCTCAGTGGGGTTGACCCCGGGCTCCGTCGCTGCCAATACGAAAGAGCGGCTCAGGCGGGCTGCTCGTAGACGAGCAGGGGCGCGAATTCGTTGAAGTCGCACGAGCAGACATCGTATTTGATATTGTCGCGGACGCCTCGGAATACGCGGCGTTGATGGCTCAGGTGCATGTGCCCGTACACGCAGTGCGTGACGCCGTTCTCGACGAGCAGTCGAGTCACGTCGGTATCGAGGCGGTCACTGAGGAGGGGCGGGAAGTGCAGCATGCAGATAACGGCGTCGAGGTTGCCGGGATGCTGACGACGCGCTTCCTCGAGCGCTGTAAACGATATCTTCAGACGTTCCAGTTCGTGGCGGTAGACTTTTTCTTCCTGTAGTTCCTCGGGGGCGAGGGGTGGTTCGGTCTCCTGGCGGGGGAATGACCAGCCTCGCGTGCCGCAGATACCGACGTTGCCGAAGATGAACGCGCTGTTGTGTAGCCAGCAGGTGGACGGCAGGTCGAGGTCGGTGAGACGCTTCATGGTGGTCCACCACAGGTCGTGGTTGCCTTTCCCCATGATCTTCGTGCCAGGCAGTCTGGCAATCCACTGGAGGTCCGGGAGCGCCTCGTGAAGCTTCATGGCCCAGGAGTGATCGCCGGGAATGAGGACGACGTCTTCCTCGCGGACGGCCTGTCTCCAGTTTGCCTCAATCTTTTCGTGATGGCGATACCAGTGCTCGCCAAACCGATCCATTGGCTTGTTCGAGGTAAACGACAGGTGGAGGTCGCTGATGGCAAAGATGCGCATGTGCCGTGATTCGAGCCCTGTCTGCATGACCCTTTCGGGTCGGGACGACGTCCCCACGCCGTTTTGGCGTGAGCGGGAAGGTCGCGGGGGCGGGGACGCCTGCTTGTGTGCTCGCGGGGACGCCTGCGCGCGACGCGACGCTTGCTCCAATGCGCGGTTGCGCGTGCATGGTTTGTAACATTGAGGACTTTGTTCTTTTACACGATGGCAACGCAGCGGCAACCTGTTGACGGCATGCTGGTGCACATGAGTCGCGCTTCTTCTCGCAGGCTGTTTCCCGTGAGCACTCCACCCTCGCTTCGACGTGACACGTCGGCGCTGCTGGTGGCTGCTTTCGCCTGTGGATGCTGGCGTGGAACGATGCGGGGTTCAGTCGTGTCCGGTGTCACCGTGGGCTGGCTGTGCGGGGGAGTTGCTCTTCTTCTGGTTTTGAAAGGGCTCTGCCTGGTGCGTGGACGCGTCCCTGTGAATGTGACGGGAGGAAACCTGAAGTCGCGCGAGACGACCGACGCCTCGCAGATGACCGCCGCGGGTCCGCGTCACGCCGAAAGCATGGTACTCCGTGACGCGCGTGCCGTTTCGCGTGCTTCGGAGCAACGTGCCACCCTGCCCTCTGTTGCAGCTCGAGTGCGGTGGATGGCCCTCTTGCTCGCGCTCTTCGCCCTGGGACTCGCGCGCGGTTCCCTGTGTTTTCAGGTTGCACTTCCGGACACACTGGGCAACATCGTGGGTAGACGGATTGCACTGCGGGGGAGGATTACGGATCCTGAGGTCGTCACGCCGCGTTTCTGTCGGTTCTTTCTGCGCGCGGGCTATTTTGTCGCAGGGCGCCTTTCTGGGGCGATCGACACGCCGGTCATGGTGATGGTGCGGACGCCTCTCGCGCGCGCAGGCATGTCCACGCGCATTCTGCAGCCTCGTTTGTCCGGTCGCCGACTGTTGCGTCGTGTGCTCCGCTGGCCTGCGCCGTGCCACTGGGGACAGAATGTCTGCGTGCTCGGGCGTCTAGAGCGTCCGGCGACTGGCGGAGTCAGGGCGTGGCTTGAGGCAAGAGACGTGCGAGAGGTGCTGATCGTGAACGGGGCCCGGGATGTGGCGCTCTGTGGACGTGCACGCACGTCGTGGCTCCTTTCGATTGCCGCTCGCACACGACGCGGAATCGAGCATACGCTTGAGGCGCTCCTGCCCGAGCCGCAGGCGTCGCTGCTGGAGGGGGTCGTGCTTGCAGAGGGGAAGGGCCTTCCTGAGGAGGTGGGCAGCGCGTTTCGCGAGACCGGTACCTGGCACGTGTTGATGACCGCCGGGATTCACGTGAATTTCGTTGTGGCCACGTCCGTGGCGCTGCTGGGCGCCTCTGGTATCCAGGGTGCACTGGCCGACCTCTTTGCAGTTCCCCTGGTTCTCTTCTACGCGCTGGTGGTTGGCGCGTCTCCCTCGATCGTGCGCGTCGCCTTGATGACGGTTGTCTCGCTGGTGGGGCACGCAGGCGGGCGAAGGGCGGGCGGACTTCGCCCACTGTCGGTCGCCGTGTTTGCGATGACGGCCTGGGATCCGCGGATTGTGCGTGACCCTGGTTTCTTGATGAGCGTTGCGTGTGTTCTCGGGATCGTTCTCGTGGCACCGGTCTTTGAGCGGCCGTTGCGTCGCTTTCCACGACACCTGCGCCGTGCTACGGCGGTTACCCTGGCCACCCAGGTTGCAGTGGCCCCTTTTTCAGCGATCTACTTCGGCGCGGTTCCGCTTGTGGGATGCGTGTGCAATCTGATCGTGGTGCCCCTGGCGGAGGGTCTGCTGGCGTGTGGTCTGCTGGCCGCGGTTCTGGGAGGGATTTCAACACTGTGCGTGGCGGGCGGTCTGTGGACAGGCCCCGTTGACCTGCTCATGCACGGGGTGGCGCTCTGGGCCTACGCGCTTGCAAACGCCACACTCTTTACGGTGGAGTGGTTTTGCAGGATGCCGGGCGCGTCCGTGCAGGTAAACGCGCCGGATGTTCTCGAACTCGG